>JAGGSB010000025.1 GCA_021159305.1 Deltaproteobacteria bacterium
AAAATCATCTATAAATGAACCCACTTTTGTTTTAGAGTAGTGTGGATACAACGGAAATAAAATCACATTTTTTATGTCTTTCTCTTTTATTTTTTTTACCACTTCTTTTGCTCGGGGACTGCTGTATCTCATACACATAAACACATCATCTTTTATTCTCTGTCTTAATAATTTTGACTGTTTATTCACATTGTCTATTATAGGCGAGCCTTTAATAAGAGTGTAATGTTTTTTAGCTTTTGGAAGTCTCAATGAGGATAAAAGAATAGCAACAGGCAGCCTTAAGATTAAGGGGAGATGAATGATGTGTTTATCAAAAAACAGGTTGAATAGAAATCTTCTTACCTCTTTTTCATTTTTCGGTCCGCCGAAGGAAAGTAGGACTATGGCTCTTTTTCCCATCCATGTACCATCTTTACTAAGAATTTTGCTTTGTTTTCATCGGTTTGGGGCAGAATGCCGCCTCCTAAATTAAAGATGTGTCTTTTGCCTTCCATCATTTTCATAATGTATGTTGCTTTTTCTTCTATGATAGTTTTTTCTGCTAAAAGCGCTGATGGATCTAAATTTCCCTGAATAATCTTATTTGAATTTTTACAGTTTTTGATATCAATTCTCCAATCTACGCTTAAGATATCTGCTCCTGTTTCTTCTACTATGTTTAGTATTCCGCTCATTCCATTTACATAGTAGGAAGTAGGTATTTTTTGTTTAAAAAAAGAAATAATCTTTTTCACATACGGAAGGCTAAATTCTTCCCAATCTGAAGGAGAAAGGATTGAGGCTTGAGTATCAAATATCTGTAGCATATCTGCTTCGCTTTGTAATTTTAAATACTCTATCATTGAATCTGTAATTATATCTAATTTGTTTTTGAATTTTTCCTTTTGGTTATACATCAGGTATTTTGTATGATTTTCGTCAGGCTTTCCCTGTCCGATAATGTAGGACATCAAAGTAAACGGCGCACCGCAAAATCCAATTAGGGTTTTATCGGTTAACTCTTTCTTCAGTATACACATGATTTTGCTTGTAAATAACATTTTTTCCACATCTATGCTGCGAATTTCATCTCCGAAGACAAATGGTCCTTTCTCTGTAAAGTAGACCTTCAGTCCCATTGCCCGTAGGGGAAGCAGAATGTCAGAGAATATTATAGCAGCATCTACATCCAATTCTTTTACAGGTTGCAGTGTAACCTCTACTGCCAGTTCTGGCGTTTCACACATCTCCAGGAATGTATATTTTTCTCTCATTTTTCTATAGGATTTGAGGTATCTGCCTGCCTGACGCATAAACCAGATGGGTGTATATGGGATATTTTTGCCTTTTATCAGCTCAATTATCGCTTTCACATTCTTAGTATAGCCATTTTGTGATGTAAATAAAAGATTAAAGGCAGGCCATTGAGGTCAAATTTTAGTTTTCTTTCAATTAAGGGTATGTTAATCTTTGAATTAGGTGATTGTAAAGGAGGAACTTATGAAAGTAAGAATTGGAAGTTTAGTTACATATAGTAGGGTTAATTCCCCGCAGCTTGCCGCGTTTTGTGTCATTCCCTCTGTCATTCCCTCTGTCATTCCCTCTTCCTCTGTCATTCCCGCGCATGCGGGAATCCATACCCCAGATTCCGTGTCAAGTAATGTCACCCCGCACACCGATGCGGGGACGGAATGACAGGGA
>JAGGSB010000026.1 GCA_021159305.1 Deltaproteobacteria bacterium
CTGTAAAGATACAAAAAGGCTTGTATCAAAAAAAGGTCCCAAACTATGCACTTAGAAGATAAGAAGAAAAGAAGAAAAGATAGGTCATTGAAAAAGGCATGGGAACCTAGTAAATTAGTTGTGAAGCCAAACACAACAAATGGAGGTTTCCCATGCCCACAACTAATATACCACAACTTCTAAATTCTATGTGTGAAGAGGTTTCTTTTCCAAGGTCTGAACACAAAACACTACTGCTCGATTACACTAAAGGCCTTGCCATATCTCATTTCAAAAGCCTCAGCTCCATTGGTAGAAAAATGGGACATTCTCAGTCATCTCTATCTCGGATGCTCTCTAATACCAGAGTTACCACTGAGAAACTCACAGGCAGCAGGTTGAATTTCATCCAAAACTTTCTCTCCAATAATGGCCTTGAATCCAAATACATCATATTGGACGAAACCGTTATTGAGAGATATGGCTCAAAGATAGAGAACCTTGGTAAGTATTACTCTTCCACAGCAGAGAAAGTAATAAACAGTATCTCGCTTATCTCATCTGTGCTGTATGTCAAGAATGGGTTGTTCTTCCCTCTGATTACCAAAGAAAGAACAAAGGGTGATTTCACAGGTCAGCTTATATCCATTCTTGAATGCCTGAAGCTTAAAAACAACATTATTCTTGTAGATGGAGCCATCATGTGCAGCAGGATATTTGCGAAGGTTGTCAATTCTGCTTCGACCATAATTGGCAGGCTTAGAACAAATCTAAAAGTCGTGATAGATGGGAAGGGCTTTTTGCTTTCAAAGCTCAAGAGGAAAACAAAGGGTGTTACATCATTTATTGCGAAAGTTCCAAGCTACCAGGCAAAGGTAAAAATAGTCATTGACAACAACAGCCAAGAAACGAGAATCATTCTTTGCAGTGATACGAATATGACAGAGTATGAAATACTCGATCATTACAGTAAAAGAGAAACCGTGGAGGAGTACTTCAAGCAGACGAAAGGTCTATTGGGTTTGAAAACACAGGTTTATTCGCAGCGTTCTACTGAAAAGCATGCTGAACTCGTGGCTCTCTATTTCACAGCCATAATGATAGCGAGATACTATTTGAATGTCAAAGACCAAGTGGGATTCAGGGAATTCG
>JAGGSB010000027.1 GCA_021159305.1 Deltaproteobacteria bacterium
AACTCCATAAGTTTTCCTTTAAGGATTTTACGACCAAATCTGCGATTTGTGTCATTCCTCAATACTCATTTATCAATTCAACATTTTTATACTCGTTTATACCTCATCTTTAAATTAACATAAAAATCACCATTTCCAAAGCCTTATTGAAACAAATAGACTGAGAGTGTAACATATCTGTATATTAGGGATAAGGAGGTTTTGTTATGGATAAGAAATATTTGCTGATGATTGTATTGTTTGTTTTGGTAATGTTCACTGTAAATTATAGTATAGCCTCACAGTCTCAGTTGATGTCGCCGCTAAAGGAAAATATATCTGTAAGGGTGGAAGGGACAGTTCTTCGTTATCAAAGAGAATCTTTCTGGAGTAAGGATGCACTCCTAAGGATTTTGGACAAAAAGAGAGATTTTGAATCCAATCAGATTAAAAACTTTAAAGATGATCTATTTAAATATGGTGAAAGAGGAGAGTATGCTACTGGTCTTGATGTAGAATTCAATAAGGTGGCAAACTCAACCATATTGAGATGTGATGTTTTAGGAGTAGTGTCAAAAACTGGGAATAGCTATCAGGCTACATTCATGTGGCTGTTGAGACCTCTGGGATTGGATTTTATCAATAATAAGTTTAGTGAATCTAAGAACGGACTTTTTTGGAAAGGACAGATTGGTAGTATACCAACTACAGTAAAGGTTGAGTTGCCTCCCCAAAATTCTGCCTATGCTGCCTGGCATTATCCAAATGGCCATTGTCATGCCCATGCTTGGTGGATAGAATGAACGATCTGGATAAAAGAATTGAGGTTTTAGAAAAGGGTGGGGTAAGAGGTAAAACCTTGTTGGATATTGGAGCAGGTCCTTTATCTTTTATTGCGGCTAGAAGTTTTAATTGCAAGGTTACAAACATTGATGTTTCAAAACAGGCCTTGAGAGAAGCAAAGAAAGAGGCAAAAAAAGAAAAGCTGAATATTGAATTTGAGTATGCGGATGCAACCGATTTGCCTTATGAGGATAATACATTTGATATGGTTATAAGCTATGCCGCCTTACATCATATCAATGTAGTTAGAAGAAAGGATTTCATTTGTGAAACATATAGAGTGGCAAGGGAAAAACTTATCATAGCTGAATACAACAAAATGGGTTTCAATCAGGTTCATTCTATGGACAACTACGAAGCAGTAAACCTTGAATGGCTGGAAAAAGAGCTAAATATTTCAGGGGATGTGGAGAAATATTGTAGTAAATGGATGAACATATATATTTGTCATAAGGAGGCTTAAGATGAAGGTTACTCTCATTTATGATAATGAAGTTTACAAACGAGGTCTGCAGGCAGATTGGGGGTTTTCTTCCTTAATAGAGATAGAAAATACACCAAAAATCTTATTTGATACGGGAGCAAATGGGAGGATTTTGCTTTCCAATATGGAAAAACTCGACATTGATCCTAAATCCATCGAAGAGGTTTTTATTTCTCATGCTCACTGGGATCACATTGGAGGATTGTCAGATTTTTTAAAGGTAAACA
>JAGGSB010000028.1 GCA_021159305.1 Deltaproteobacteria bacterium
ATTATAAAGATAGATAAAGCGGTGTATTCCCTCTTCAAAAACGCCGCTGCGCCTACACGAACAAGCCCGGCGATCTCCTGCATGCAGGGATTACCCATTGGTTGTTTCCTTACATAAGTGAAAATTATCCACGCAATAAACAAGCCTATGACACCTAACAACGGTGCATAAAATACCATGCTCTCCATTAACTCACCTCTCTTTGCTCATAAAAATATGATTAACATGAAAGCAGAGTATACTTAAGCATCCTCGATGAATCAAGAAAATTTTAACTCCCGTGATTGCCGTTTAGAAATTTCGCAAAAAGATTGTTAATGGCAGTGTTTTTGACAATTGTTTACTTCAATTGCAAGCAAATGACGAAGTTGTTTGGCTTGACAATTGTTTACTTCAATTGCAAGCAAATGACGAAGTTGTTTGGCTTGACAATTGTTTACTTCAATTGCAAGCAAATGACGAAGTTGTTTGGCTTGACAATTGTTTACTTCAATTGCAAGCAAATGACGAAGTTGTTTGGCTTGACAATTGTTTACTTCAATTGCAAGCAAATGACGAAGTTGTTTGGCTTGACAATTGTTTACTTCAATTGCAAGCAAATGACGAAGTTGTTTGCTTGAAAAATAATAAAAGTTTTTGTATTTTTGGGTTATGGTTAGTGTTATAATAGTTGCTGCTGGGATAGGACAGAGGTTTAGAGAAAAAAAGCAGTTTGTGAAAATTGAGTTAAAACCTCTCATTGCTTATACAGTAGATAGATTTAATAAGAATGAGAACATAGACGAAATAATAGTTGTAATTGGAGAAAGAGATAAAACTGTTATGCAACAGATCATAGAAAAATATGATTTCAATAAAGTAAGAAAAATAATTAGTGGGGGGAAAAGGAGGATTGATTCTGTTTATCAAGGAATAAAAGCTTGTTCGAAAGATACATCCGTGTGTCTTGTTCATGATGGTGTAAGACCAAATGTAAGCGAAAGAATAATAAATGAGATAGTAAAAAAGGCACAGAGAAATGCCGTTATTTGCGGTATAAAACCCAGGGATACAGTAAAAATGGTGGAAGGCAGTAAAATGCATACTTTAAATAGAAAATCGCTTATTTTATCCCAAACTCCGCAAGGTTTTCCCTTTAATTTGTTTTTGGCTGCTATAAAAAGAGCCATTGAACAAGATAAAGATTTCACTGATGATGCAGCTATATGGGAATGGTTTTATAATGGTGAAATAGACATAGTGGAGGGGGACAGGATGAACATAAAGATTACTTACAAAGAAGATATGGAATTGGAAAAATGTCTTTTAAAGTTGGTATAGGATTTGATGCCCACCAGTTCACTGAAGGAAGAAAATTAATCTTAGGTGGTGTACGGATAGATCACCCTTTGGGGCTTGATGGCTGGTCTGATGCTGATGTGTTGACACACGCTATCTGTGATGCACTACTGGGTGCAGCCGGAATGGATGATATTGGCACTCATTTTCCCAATGTTGAACAGTATAAAGATACATCCAGCGTGATGTTTCTTGAAGAGATAAGGAAAATGCTTGACAAAAAAGGATTCCATATATGCAATATAGATGCTACAATTATTGCTCAAGAACCTAAAATATCATTGTATAAAAAGGATATGAAAGAAAATATAGCTTATACTCTAAAAATAAAAATAGATCAGATTAACATAAAAGCAACAACAACGGATAAAATGGGTTTTACGGGAAGAGGTGAGGGTATAGCGGTCTTAGCTATAGTAGGACTGGGGATGTAATGCAGGGATTAGGGAGATTACTTATTTTTGTAGGTATTGTGGTTGTTGTTATAGGGTTTTTATTTGTCGTTTTTCCAAAGATACCATATATCGGTAAGTTACCTGGAGATATATATGTAAAAAAAGACAATTTCAGTTTCTACTTTCCGCTTGCAAGTTGCCTTATTTTAAGTATAATCGTTTCACTGATTTTGTATTTTCTGACTAAACATTAAGGAGGTGTATAGTGTTGCCAATTGCTTATGCGGCAGGGGAAGGGGCTCCTCAAGGGATGGGTTCTATAGCCGGTATTCTTCCCTTTGTGTTGATTATTGTAATATTTTATCTCTTTCTTATTCTCCCTCAGCAAAAACAGAGAAAGAAACACAAAGAATTTGTTGATTCATTGAAGAGAGGAGATAAAGTTATTGTCTCCAGCGGTATCTATGGCACAATCACAAAGATAGAAGAAAACACGGCTCATTTAGAAATAGCAGATGGAGTAAATATAAAGATTTTGAAGAACAATATTACATCTAAACTGTAAATGCAAAAGAGTGTTCTTGTCAGATTAATAATCATTGCTATTATTCTTATATTGTTTGTTGTTTATGCTATTCCTACTTTTGTAAAGAATAAGAGTTCTTTGCCTTCTTTTTTCCCAGAAAAAATAGTTCATTTAGGCCTGGATTTAAAAGGTGGAATGCACCTGGTTTTAGGTGTAGATACTGAAAAAGCAGTAGAGACCATTGTAGAAAGGGCGGCTCGTCAACTAAGAATACAATTAGATAAAGAAAAAATAGCCTATAATGAAGTAACACCCAAAAAAGCTGAAATAAGTATCAGCCTTATTGACCCCTTGGATAAGGGTAAATTGTTGGAATTGATAGATAGAAATTACCCCCATTATACGATAGTGAAAGAAACGTTACCTATTGTGATAAAATTAGATAAAAAGGCAGTGGCAAAGATCCATACTGATGTTGTAGAACAAGCATTAAGTATAATACGAAACAGGGTAGACCAGTTTGGCGTAGCTGAACCTACAATTTTGAAATATGGGAAAGACAATATTATCGTTGAACTTCCTGGTATTAAAAATCCTGCAAGAGCAGTGAGACTCATCGGCAAAATGGCAAGATTAGAGTTAAAACTCGTTGATGAAAAGGCAGATATAACAGAGGCCTTACAAGGAAATCTACCCGAAGATGATGAACTACTTTATCAGATAAAACGGGATCCATATACGGGGGAGACGGAAAAGATACCTATGGTGGTAAAGAGGGATACCATAATAAGCGGTGAGATGCTGAAAAGCGCGCGAGTAAGCTTCGGTCAAACCTTAAACCAACCTCATGTAACTTTTGATTTGAACTCTGAAGGGGCAGGCATCTTTGCGCAGTTTACAGGCAGTCATGTGGGCAAAAGATTAGCTATTGTATTGGATAATATTATTTATTCTGCACCTGTTATCCAGGAGCGCATTGGTGGAGGAACAGGGCAGATTACGGGGAGTTTTACCACCAAAGAGGCACATGATTTAGCTATTGTTTTGAGAAGTGGATCATTGCCAGCACCGGTAAATGTATTGGAAAACATTACTGTTGGTCCCTCGCTGGGGAAAGATTCTATAAAAAAAGGTGCAATGTCGGCTTTTGCAGGTGCTGTTTTAGTTGTTCTGTTCATGATCTTTTACTACCGTGCATCCGGTCTTCTGGCTGATTTTGCCCTTATCCTAAATATCATCATTATATTTGGCGCATTGGCTATGTTTGGTGCTACACTGACCTTGCCTGGATTGGCAGGAATTGCTTTAACTATCGGTATGGCTGTGGATGCAAATGTGCTTATATTTGAAAGAATAAGAGAGGAATTACGAATAGGCAGAGCTATACATGATGCTATAAATACCGGATATAAACGTGCCACCTTGACCATATTTGATGCTAATATTACAACCCTTATCGCAACATTGGTACTTTATCAATTTGGAACAGGCCCTATCAGAGGGTTTGCTGTTACCTTAAGTATCGGCATTATAGCCAATATGTTTACAGCTATTGTGGTAACCAAATTTATCTATGATATTGTGTTGATGAAATTCTCACCTAAGAAACTCAGCATATAGGAGGAGCAATGGAGTTTATAAGCCCTAAGGTGAATATAGATTTTGTGAAGAAAATGAAAATGGCAGCGGTGATTTCTTGTATCATCATAGTTATAGGTATAATCTCTTTAATTGCTCATGGTGGTCCCAGGTGGGGTATTGAATTCAAAGGGGGTACATCCATTCAGGTTTTATTTAAAAAACCTGTTTCTGCGGTTTCTTTAAGGATGAGTTTAAAAGAGGCAGGATTTCCTAAAACAAAGATTCAGAAAATTGGAAGGGGGAATGAATTCCTTATATATAGTGCAAAATCTTCATCTGGTGTAAAGAATGTTGCAGATGGGATAAAGCAGGCCTTGAAAAGTTCCTATGGAAGTGATTTTGAGATAAGAAAGGTAGATATAATAGGTCCAAAAATTAGCAAAGATTTAAAGAAAAAAGGTATTACGGCGATGGTTATAGCTGTTTTTGCTATACTCGTTTATGTGGGGTTGAGATTTCAATTCAGGTTTGCTACAGGAGCGGTTTTCGCTTTAATACATGATGTGCTGATCACTATTACCGTTCTTTCCTTATTTAATTTTGAGTTCACATTGGATATTATCGCTGCACTTTTAATGATCATAGGCTATTCTTTGAATGATACGATAGTGGTATTTGATAGGATTAGGGAAAGAGTGAGAATGGCAAAAAAGATATCCAAGAAACTGGCAATAAACAGAGGAATTAACGAGGTATTATCCAGGACAATTCTTACCTCTCTCACCACATTTTTTATTATACTCTGTCTTTTTTTCTTGGGCGGTGGAGTAATTCATGGCTTTGCTTTTGCCTTGCTTATCGGAATATTATCAGGAACATACTCCTCCATTTTTATTGCCAGCCCCATGCTTCTTGTATTCAAGGGCGAGCTTTTACCTCCTCCAAAGGAAATTAACCTGCAAGAGAAGTTTAAAGTTTCCCCTGATTGAAAAATTAGCGTCTTACCATCAGCGTTCCGCATTTAGGACACTTTATTTGATAACAAGGCGCGCCTCTTCCGTGAGGCATGCTGTATCCGCATTTTGGGCATACGCAGTTTCCACCTCCGCCCATTCCTCTTCCTCCACCCATTCCTTTACCGCCTTGTCCTGCTCCGCGACCTGTTCCGCGACCTGTTCCGCCGCCTTGTCCTTGCCCAAAGATTTGTGTCATAATCACTTTTCCTCACTTTTTTTTAGCTCGTCCAATCTTTTTTCTAAGCTTGTAATTTGTTCTCTTAATGCTTTAATTTCTCTTTCGACATAATCTCTCTCTTCCGCGCTTGAAGGTGGACGGTAAGGTGTAGGTGCGTTGTAGGGCGGGTAAAATGCTTCAGACCGTCTCCATCCGAATCCTCTGCCCCATCCTCTGCACGCAGAGAAACCAGGGCCACCAAAACCTGCGCAGTATCCTAACCCTCTTCCTGTTCTTGCTCCTAACCCTAAAGGGCCTGTTCTATCTCCACCTGGCATATCTAATACCTCCTTTTTTAAATAACTTTTTATAAGATATTCCTATTCAAATTTTTTCAAGTTACCCGCTTACTTCTTTTTCTTTAAGCTTTAATAACTTTTCCTTTAAAAACTGCACTTCTTTTTTTAATCTTTTCAATTCGTCATTTTCTGTGGTTTCAGATGGAATTTCTTTTGGAATAGCTTCTTGAGTAATATTCCCTTTCAAGTAGCTATTTAAAACATCTTTTACTTTACCATATACACCTATTACAGGTTTGACCCCAAGAGAGCTGAAGTACTCTTGTGCTTTCGGTCCCATGCCACCCGTAAAGATAACATTTGCTCTGTGCTGCGCAATGTAATTGGGCACATCACCCATCTGGTGGGAATCTAAAAACGGTGTTTCTTCCACTTTTACATCTTTTATTTTCTCTTCTTCCACCTCTACAAATGTGTAATAGGGACATCTCCCAAAATGATATGCTACCACACCATCCAACCCTTTTTCATCATCACAAGCAAAAGCCAAAATCATCTTTACCTCCTCTTAAAAATTGTCTTCTTTTTTTCTTTTTTCCTGCAATATCTCGTTTGCACAGGATAGCAGCTTAAATACATTATCTGTCCCTATTGACCATATATAACCATCTCTTTCTCTTTTTGCCATTACAATTCCTACATCATATAAAATACTCAAATGACGAGAAACAACCGAAGGATGGAGTCTTAAAAAATTAACAATTTCGTATGTATGTTTTTCCCCGCTCTTTAAAAACTGTATAATTCGCAAACGCTGGTCACTCGCCAATGCAAAAAATAGAACACCTCTTTGATCACGAGGAAAAACTAAATGGCAGCCGCCTCTCCGCATCTTTTCTCCTTTGCACAATTCTGCAATAATAATATAACAATATTGAAAATAGTCAAGTAATAATTAGAGGTAACTGTTAGAAAGAATAAAGAAGTCATTCCCCGAACAATCTTTTGCATGTTTATTACATCTTATATAAACAATTGACAGAGAAAAAATTCGTGCTAATCTATATATACATATTTTTGAGGAGGCTAAGATGAAGGAAAGGATCATGGATGAACTGAAAAAGGTTAAATTTCCTGAACATACAAAAGATGTTGTAAGTTTAGGTATAGTAGAGGATGTGGAGATAGGTGAGAATGGAGAAGTTACGGTAAAAGGCTCATTAGGCATAGAAGATGAAATAACCTCACAAAAACTAAGATCAAGTATAACACAGGCATTAGAAAAGATAGAAGGTGTAAGAAAGATCAATGTAAAGATAGGAAAAAAGAATATTGTTCCTCGGATAAAACACATTATCGGCACGACTTCAGGAAAGGGTGGCGTGGGTAAGACCACGGTAAGTGTGAATATAGCTCTGGCGCTGGCTAAATTAGGCCAAAAAGTAGGTATCCTGGATACAGATATTTATGGACCAAATGTACCGAAAATGATGGGTATAGAAGAAGAAGCTATAAGATTAAACCAAGAGGATAAAGATAAAATGTTACCCGTGGAAAAAGAGGGGATTAAGGTGTTCTCCGTTGGCAACCTCATTCCTAAGGGAACGGCACTTATCTGGAGAGGACCATTAATTCATAAGACAATAGAACAATTCCTGGAAGATGTTACCTGGGGAGATTTAGACTTTTTGGTTGTAGATTTTCCTCCGGGGACAGGCGATGCCCAGCTGTCTATGGCACAACTGACCAAGGTAACAGGCGGTATTATTGTTACTACACCGCAGGATGTGGCTTTAATGGATGCTGCAAGGGCAGTAGATTTCTTTAAAAAACTCAAGATTCCTGTATTCGGTGTAATTGAGAACATGAGTTACTTTGTTTGTCCTCACTGTGGTGAAAAAGTGGATATATTCAGTCATGGTGGAGGAAAAAAACTCAGTATTCAGCTTTCCTTGCCATTCTTGGGAGAAATACCTATTGATACAGATATCAGAATAGGTAGCGATGAAGGAAAACCCATTGTGGTTAGCAAACCTGATTCATTGGGAGCTAAAGCCTTTATAAATGCAGCAAAAAAGATTATAGAAGAGATAAAAACCTTAGAAACATTATAAAAAAATGAAAATCTTTGATATCTTTAGAAAATCGCCGTTCCAATCCCTGCAGGAAATGATGAATAGCGGGAATGAGTGTGTTAAACTCATTCCCGCTATTTTTGACGCTTTTTTATCAGGGAAAGAGAAAGAAGTTCAAAGACTGGCAAAAGAAATCTCCGATAAGGAATATGAAACAGATATAATCAAAAATGAAATCAGGAGTTCTTTGCCTAATAGTATATTTATGTCAGTAGCACGAGGAGATGTATTAGAAATTATTACCTCTATAGATGCCATTGCCGATGCCGCTGAAGATGTTGGTGTTTTACTCTCTTTTAAAATGGTAAAGATTCCTTCTGAGTTGGTAGAGAAAGTAAAATACTTTGTGGAAAAGGTAACAGATGTGGCTAATCTCTCCAAGACAGTGGTTGATGAATTGGAAACATTGAGGGAATCCTCATTTGCGGGGCCAGAAACAAAACATATCACTGAGTTGCTGGACAAACTGAACGAAGAAGAACATAAAACAGATAAGTTAGGATATGAGATTACCAAGATTATATTGAATACCTCGGAAAAGTTTAGTTTTGCCGATCTATGGTTGTGGTTGAAAATTATACAGGCTACGAGTGATGTAGCCAACGCTGCAGAGAAGTTGGGTAACAGGATCAGACTCATCATCTCTAAATAAATATGCACAGTATTCTTCTTATCATTGCCATCATTTTCGCACTTTATATGGCGTGGAATATAGGAGCAAATGATGTAGCCAATGCTATGGGTACATCTGTTGGCTCACGCGCCCTTTCATTTAAACAGGCGATAATAGTCGCTGCCATATTTGAATTTGCCGGTGCAGTGCTTGTGGGTGGTCACGTTACGGGTACTATTGCTAAAGGGATAGTCAGCCCTACAAGCTATGCAGCTAATACATTTGCGCTGGGCATGGTATCCAGTCTGCTTGCCTCTGCCATCTGGCTGAACATCGCCTCCCGTTTAGGTATGCCTGTTTCTACCACTCATTCTATAGTGGGTGCAGTCATGGGATTTGGTATTGTGGGAAGCGGATTTTCCTCCATTCATTGGGCAAAAGTTCTGCAAATTGTATTGAGCTGGATCATTTCTCCCTTGATAGGAGCCTTTATTGCTTTTCTTATCTTTTCTTTTATAAAAAAATTGATTCTTCAGGTAGATAAGCCTGTTGTTGCTGCCAAGAAATACGCACCTTATTTAGCGTCCTTAGTTATTTTAATACTTACTTTTGCTATTTTTTACAAGGGTTTAAAAAACTTACACCTATATCTTTCGTTTAACAAGGTACTACTTGTTGCTTTTATAATTTCCGCTATCACATTTTTTGTGACCAAGATGCTTACCGCTAAGGTGGAGGTGAGGGAGGTACCTTACAAAAAAAGATACCCTCAGGTAGAACGCGTATTCAAAGGATTGCAGATAATAACTGCTTGTTCCATGGCTTTTTCGCATGGTGCAAATGATATAGCGAATGCTGTGGGACCGTTAGCAGGAGCAGTATTTGCATATAAATTTACGGAAGGCATATCAGAGGTCTATGTACCGGTATGGGTTTTAGGTATAGGAGCTTTGGGCATCGTTGTTGGACTGGCTACTTATGGATTTAGAGTGATCATTGTCATTGGAAGAAAGATTACCGGCATGAATCCTTCAAGAGGATTTTCGGCAGAACTTGCCGCAGCCACCACTGTTTTACTCTGCTCCAGATTGGGTCTTCCCGTATCAACTACTCATACCCTGGTTGGTGCTGTGATTGGTGTAGGTCTGGCCAGGGGTGCAGCATCCTTAAACTTGAGAATCATTAAAGATGTTTTCTTAGCCTGGATTTTAACTGTGCCTATAGCGATGGTTTTATCCATTGTAATATACCTCATTTTAGGAATGTTTTTTAGATGAGAATAGCATCCATAGATTTGGGAACAAATACGCTGAGAATACTCATTGCCGATGTAAAGAAAGATAAATTATATCCTCTTTTTTCGCAAAACGCATTGGTTAGGATAGGAGAGGGTATATCTAAACAAAGATTGCTTAAAGTCTCAGCTATGGAAAGAACGATATCTGCACTTGAAGGATTCAAGAAAAAGATAGATGAATTTCAGGTTCAAGAGGTATTATTTTTAGCCACCAGTGCATTGAGAGAGGCAGAAAATAGAGATGTTTTTTTGAAAAAGGTAAAGAAAATAGGTTTTTCACCAAAGATTATCAACGGAAAAAAAGAAGCAGAACTTACTACGAAAGGTGCTCTATTTCTGCTCAAAGAGAAATATAAACTGAACAATACTAATCTCTTTTTTGATTTAGGCGGTGGAAGCACGGAATTTGTCATCTTTGATAAAGGAATAAAACATATCTTAAGTATTCCTCAAGGAGTGGTAAAACTCACGGAATCCTTTTTATTACATGATCCTCCAGCAAAGAAAGAATTAGACAAATTAAGGGATTTTGTTGGACATACATTATCTGAATTATTGAAGGATTTCTTGAGCTATTCAATAAAAGAGATCATTGGTGATGCAGGAACGGTAACCACTCTGTCTGCTATTGCTTTAAAACTTAAAGAATACGATGAAGAAAGAACCACGGGATTTCATCTAAAGAAAAAAAAGATAGAAGAATTAAGAGAGAAAATGGTAAGATTAACTGCAAAGGAAAGGCTGCATCGTTTTCCCATATTAGAAAAAGGAAGAGAAGATGTAATTGTATCAGGATGCATATTCCTGGAGGAATTGTTGGATTTGTCTAAAAAAGATGAGATCATCTCCACCGATGGAGGCTTAAGGGAAGGCATTATTGTGGAGAGATTTTCTCTACCCTGGACTTAACAATGCCATCTTGCAGTTGTGTTTTTAATGTAGATTTAAGAGAAACATCCTTTACAGTTTTTATTACCTGTCCTGCTTCATTGTATGTTATGGAATAACCTCTTTTTAAAATAGATGTAGGGTTAAGCGCACTTAATTTCTCCCTTAGTCCCTTAAATTGTTCCCCTTTTCTCTCATATACAATATTTATTTCTCTAATTATCTTTTCTGCTAAATCATCTATTTTTCTCATCCTATCCTGTAATGAAGAGATAAATCTAAGTATGTTTTTTTCACCCCAGGTAAGGTCATATTCTCTCTTTCTCATTTCAAACATCCTTAAGGCATTGTTTTTTATACTATTTCTAATTAAATTTATTTTTTCCAAAAGTTCAAATCTGTTTTTTACAACCAGTTCTGCTGCGGCTGAAGGAGTGGGTGCACGCAAATCTGCAACGAAATCTGCAATGGTAAAATCTACCTCATGACCTATAGCACTGATTAAAGGATAACGACAGGCGTGAATTGCTTCCGCTATCTTCCTTTCATTGAATGTCCACAAATCTTCCCACGAACCTCCGCCTCGGGATAAAATCACCACATCTACATCAATAAAACCTGTATTTATTATATTAAGAGCCTGTGCTATCTCATATTTTGCTGTTTCTCCTTGAACTTGCACTGGATAGATGTAAAGTTCAATACCTTTTGCTCTTCGTGAAATAATATTGACAATGTCTCTAACAGCTGCGCCAGTGGGAGAGGTTACCACTATAATCTTTTTGGGGAAAGGAGGAATGGGTTTTTTATGTTCAAAATAACCCTTTTTTTCCAATTCTTGTTTCAATTGATCAAAAGCAAGTTGTTTTGCTCCCAATCCTTCAGGTTCAATATGTCCTACGATGAGTTGATATTCACCCCGAGGAGGATAGACGCCAATATTGCCCAAAGCAATAACTTTCATTCCATTTTTTGGCAAAAAGTCTATCTTTTGAGTTGTACTTCTGTAAATTACCGCTCGTATGCTGCTTTTTTCATCCTGTAATGAAAAATACATGTGTCCAGAAGAGTGATGTTTGAAATTGTTTATTTCTCCTTCTACCCACACTCTGCGGAAATTTTCTTCTAAAAGATTTTTTATATGCATAGTGAGTTCTGTTACAGAATAGACAGCCTTCATATTTTCATTTTAACATGAAAACACAGCTGATACAAATTCCTACTGGTGTGAATAAGCGAAAAATACTATTATAAAAAATATGGATTTAAAAGCGGTGATATTTGATTTAGACGGAATTGTTGTAAATACAGTTCCTTTGCATTTTAAAGCCTGGAAAAAGATGTTTTCTGAATACGGAAAAGATTTTAGCTTTCAAGATTACAAAGAAAAGGTAGATGGCATACCCAGAATAGACGGAGCAAAAGCCATTCTGCCTCAATTGTCCCAACAAGAACTAAAAAAAGCAGCTTCAAAAAAACAAAACTATTTCCTGGAATTTTTAGAGAAAGAAGGAGTAAAAGTTTATGAAAGCACATTAAATTTAATAAAAAACTTAAGGAAAGAGAGTATAAAAGTGGCAGTGATCTCTTCCAGCAAAAACTGCCTTTATATTTTAAAGAAGGCTAATATAGATAATCTATTTGATGTAATAATTACCGGTAA
>JAGGSB010000029.1 GCA_021159305.1 Deltaproteobacteria bacterium
GGCAGTCCCCAATACTCACCCTTGCAGGGACCGGATTTTGCTCTGGTATCCTCTATATCAAATGTAGAACAATACTTTTGTTGTCTCTTCAATCTTGCTGGTTTCTGACCTATCATACCAATCCACAGCATGCCACTCAAGAATTCCTCACTCACCTCTTCCGGCTCATTGTATGTGAAGTATTTCTTGAATGCCAAATCTGTCTTCTCTTCTAATTTTTCTGCCAATTTCTGCATTATCCACATATCGGGTTTGCTGTTCCATAAAGGTTTAACAATTTGATTCCTCCACTGCACCTGTCTGCCAGAAGTGGTTACAGAACCCTTCTTCTCAAATACAGTGGATGCAGGAAGAACAATTATTCCATCTTTCCTTTCTGGTAATGATGAGGCAATCGTAGAATGAGGGTCTATACCCACTACCAAGTCTACCTTCTCCAATCCTTTTTTCAGTTTTTTCATCTCAGAAATAGAGTTTAAGGAATGACCCCATACAAAAACCATCTTTATATTGTGCGGCTGGTCAATCTTATCCTCTGGCAGAATTGCTCCTTCATACCATCTGGCAACAGTAAATCCAGGCTTTCCCATCAGTTTCTTGGAGGCAAATCTATTTAATATTTCCTCATAGGGAACACCCCATACTGTGCACCAGTGTCTCCACGCTTTTTCAGATAAACCATAATAACTGGGCAAGGAATGGGAAAGAATGCACATGTCCGTTGAACCCTGAACATTGTCATGTCCTCTGAAAGGTTGACATCCACCACCAGACCTCGCTGCATCTCCCAAAACAAGCATCAGTATCGCAGACATGTGGATGTTGTTTGTTCCTACTGTATGCTGGGTCTGTCCCATTGCCCATACTATTGTTCCTGGTTTATTCTCATAGAGTGTTTTCGCAATCAGATACAATTTCTCTTTTGGCACCCAGGTGATATCCTCTACCACCTCTGGTGTATAGCTTTTACAAACTTCTTTTAAATCTTCAAACCCTATTACTCTGGTTTTTACCATGTATTCATCATACCATTTGTTCTCAATGATGATACGACACAATCCCAGCATAAGAGCAATATCCGTTCCTGGCCTGAGTCTGGCGTAGATATCTGCCTTTGCTGCAGTACGCGTAAAACGAGGATCGACTACAATAAACTTTGCTCCTCTCTCTTTAGCTATCATTGCATGTTTCATAGACACAGGATGCGCCTCACAGGCATTGGAGCCAAGATAGAATATGCACTTACAATGACGCATATCATTCACATTATTTGTCTCTGCACCAAATCCCCAGGTATTAGCCAATCCTGCAACGGTTGTAGAATGACAGATGCGTGCCTGGTGATCAACGTTGTTCGTTCCCCAAAATCCAGCCATCTTCCTGAACAAATAACATTCCTCATTTGATGTCTTAGCAGAACCCATCCACATCACAGAATCTGGACCGTAGTCTTTTCTGATTTCTGCCATCTTGGTGGCAATCTTGTCCATTGCCTCATCCCATGAGATTCTTGACCACTTCCCTGCTTTCTTCTCCATGGGATACTTCAATCTCCTGTCACAGTTCACAATTTCGGCAATAGATGCACCCTTAGAACACAACGAACCCCTATTGATAGGATGGTCCTTCCATGGTTCTATTCCTACCAGAACACCATTCTTCACTTTACCCAAGAAGCCACAACCAACCGCACAGTGAGAGCAAACACTCTTCACATACTGCACATTCTCTGCTCCTTTTGCCTCTGCGGCAGTGGAAAATAGTTCCTGTGGATTGAACTTTCTTGAACCAAAATACCTACCAAGGGTAATCGTTGCACCAAGGGCTGCCGATGCTCCCAGAAACCCTCGCCTTGTCACTCTCATAAGTTACCTCCTTATTAAAATAACTTTCTAAAACAACACAACACAGCCCTGCTGTTTATTACCTATTTATATATAGAATAAATAATTTTGTCAAATAATTTAAACAACTACCAATAACAAGTATAGAATAGAAATTACATAGAGTTTTTGATATGATTTGATATGCTAAAAAAAGAAGAAATGAGAGCGTTTTTAGGAGAAACATGTTTGGCAATGATGGTTATCTCCGCCCTAAGCGGGATTATAATCACTTTCCACTACGATTATCATGCTCCATATAAGACCACACAATTTATCACCTACGCTGTGCCATTCGGCTGGTTTTTAAGAAGATTACACTATTGGAGTAGTGAATTTTTTCTTATTTTTCTTATTTTGCATACATTTTGGCACCTATATTTTGACTATAAAAAACATTCGTTCTTTATCTGGTTAATTGTAACCCTAAGCGTTCCCGCTACCTTATTTGTCATGTTTACGGGCTTTATCTTAAAAGGAGACTTGGAAGGACTAAGTGCCCTTTTGATTATGAAAAATACGCTTCTCTCTATTCCTTTTTTCGGTTCGTATATCATTCCATTTTTTATCAATACGCAGGATAAGTGCTATCTCTCTTTTCTCTATCACTGTTTTATTATTCCTCTTTTTTTATTGTTCTCAACTTTTATTCACCTGAAGCGTATATTTTCCAAATCCTTATACACACTTTATTCTTGCGCCCTTTGCCTCCTTGTTGCGATTCTCTTTCCCTTATTTCCATCTTTCCCTCCTTTTTCAACTGCCCAGGCGTTGAAAGGTCCCTGGTTTTTCTGGGGTATTCAAGCAGCTTATGAATTTCTATCTCCATTTATGGCAGGCATAGTTATGCCATTTGTATTTTTCTTTTTACTCTTTTCTCTGCCTTTATTGAAAGATGAAAAACCTATTAAGTTTATCTTTTCTGTTTTTGTTTTTGTCTATTGTTTACTCAGCATTTATTTTATAGTAGTAATATGAAATACGCAAAATACATCCTGACAATCATCATCGTTGTTTTAATCCTATTGGTAGTTATCGTTCAAAAAAAACGCACTCATTATGTAAGGGGCTCGGATATGTGCATCTCCTGTCACAAAGAAGAAAGAGATGTAAGCAAATCTCATCCAAAATCCATTATGGGTTGTTCAACCTGCCATTTAGGAAATCCTTATGTATTGAACAAAAAAGA
>JAGGSB010000030.1 GCA_021159305.1 Deltaproteobacteria bacterium
TAGGCGCAGCGGCGTTTTTGAAGAGGGAATACACCGCTTTATCTATCTTTATAATTGTAGTGTTTATTCTACTCTCAATATTTATCAATTATCAAACTGCCTTAGCGTTTTTAGCTGGAGCAATAAGTTCCATGTTAGCAGGCGTTTTTGGTATGAATTCATCCACCACAGCCAGTGTGAGGACTACAGAAGCAGCTCGATCAACAGGGCAAGAAAAATCATTGCTGGTTTCATTTTACGGTGGTTCCGTGATGGGACTTTCGGTGGCCAGTTTAGGACTATTGGGCTTGGGTATTTTATATTATATATTCTGCAGGGATATTACTACTGCATATATTATCACCGGCTATTCTATGGGCGCCAGTTCAATAGCCCTATTCGCCCGTATGGGAGGGGGTATTTACACCAAGGGTGCTGATGTAGGAGCAGACCTGGTGGGAAAAGTAGAGGCAGGAATTCCTGAAGATGACCCCAGAAACGCAGCGGTTATTGCAGATTTGGTAGGTGATAATGTAGGTGATATAGCAGGGATGGGAGCGGATATCTTTGAATCTTATGTAGGTGCTATTGTGGCCACTATTGCGGTGGGTGCAACGATGGTTTTAGCTCCCGGAAAGGAAATGTTGCGTTCAAGCTACATGGCCATGCCTTTGTTGGTAGCTATGGCTGGATTGATTTCTTCTTTTGTGGCTATCTTTTCCATTAATATTCTAAAAAAAATAAGTCCTCAAGCTGCTTTGAGATATGCAACATATGTAGGGGCAGTGATTTTAATTATTCTCACATACTTTATTGATAGAGCAGTTTCACTCCCCATCGGTGTATTCTGGGCCATTTTTTGGGGTCTTTTAGCAGGTATTTGTATAGGATTAATAGCAGAGTATTATACCTCTGGTAAACCTGTAAGTAAAATTGCCGAATCATCTAAAACAGGACCTGCTACGGTGATAATTTCCGGTACATCCTATGGCATGGAAAGCACAGTTCTTCCTATTATATTTTTATGCATAGCCACATATCTGGGATATACATCTGCTGGTGTTTATGGTGTAGCTATCACCGCAGTGGGCATGCTTTCTACGGTAGGCGTCACTATGTCTGTTGACGCTTATGGACCTGCTGCTGACAATGCAGGAGGTATTGCAGAAATGTGTGGATTAGATCCAAAAGTAAGAGAAATTACAGATAGCTTGGATAGCTTGGGTAATACCACGGCAGCTATAGGAAAAGGGTTTGCCATTGGTGCTGCCGCTATGACTGCCCTTGCTTTCTTTATAGCTTATACTCAAGCAGTGGGCATCACAGGCATTGACATTACCGATCCTAAAGTAATGATAGGGATGCTTTTTGGAGGGTGTATACCATTTCTTGTGGCAGCTTTAACCATGAGAGCAGTGGGCAAAATAGCCTTTTTAGTGGTAGAAGAGGTAAGGAGACAGTGGAGAGAAATTCCCGGGATCATGGAAGGAAAGGCAAAGTGTGATCCTGCAAAATGCGTTTCCATCACTACAAAAAACTCTATTAAAAAAATGATTTTACCTGGTATCATAGCCATTTGCGTACCACCAGTCATTGGTTTCCTGTTAGGTAGAGAAGCCTTGGGAGGCACGCTTTTGGGCGCACTCGTGTCCGGCGTAATGTTAGCGCTATTTATGGCTAACTCCGGCGGTGCTTGGGACAATGCCAAAAAATTGATTGAAAGAGGATTTTTAGGCGGTAAGGGATCAGAAGCTCACAAAGCTACCGTTATAGGCGATACAGTAGGCGATCCGTTTAAGGACACATCAGGTCCTACTATGAACATCCTAATAAAACTTATGTCCGTTATCTCCCTGATTATTGCACCTCTGCTTTTGCGTTATTGGGGAGGTTAGAGAAGACATCTTCTAAGCACATCTGAGATATTATCGATGCAGGTATTTAGCGCATTTTTGTCCTCTGATTCGCCTGCTATGCGAACCACGGGCTCTGTGCCTGAATACCTCACGATAATTCTTCCCTTGTTGCTCAATGTTTTTTCAGCCTCATCTATTACATCTTTTATCTCTTTTATTTCATCCAATGGAATCTTCTTGCTCACATAAACACTCTTTGTTCTTTGAGGTATTCTTATAAATTCTCTCTTCATTTCAGATAACTTCTTGCCCTCTTCTTTCATAATTGACAACACCTGCAAGGCGGTAACTACACCATCTCCGGTGGGGTTGAAATCGCTTAAAACAATATGACCCGACTGTTCACCACCCAAATTGTAGCCATTAGCAAACATTAATTGAGCAATGTTTCTATCACCAACATCTGTTCTAATGAGGGTTATCTGCTCTTTTTTGAGAAATCTCTCCAACCCTAAATTGCTCATGATCGTCGCTACTACTGTATTTTTACTTAATTTGTTCTTTTGTTTCATGTGCTTGGCCAAAATAGCCATAGTTTCATCTCCATCCACTATTTCCTGATTTTCATCGCAGAATAAAACTCTATCACCATCTCCATCAAAGGAGATCCCTATGTCCGCACGGTATACTTTGGTAGCTTCCTGAATACAGGATGGATGAAGAGAGCCGCATTTTTCATTAATGTTTGTCCCGTTAGGATCTATATTGATGGGAAATACCTCTGCTCCCAATTCTTCAAATATAATGGGTGCAACCTTATATGTTGCACCGTTTGCACAATCTATCACCACTCTTAAACCATTCAATGAAAGATTTTCCGGAAAAGTGGATTTCGCATATACCACATATCTACCCAGCGTGTCTCTCACTCTGAACACTTTTCCTATATTTTTTCCCGTTGGTCTTATATGATTTATCTCATCAGAAAGTGTAAGTTTTTCTATTTCATGTTCAATCTTCATTGGCAATTTTTTTCCTTCCTTAGAGAAAAATTTTATACCATTATCATTAAATGGGTTATGTGAGGCAGAGATGATGATGCCAGCATCCGCTCTCATGTTTCTCACCAAAAATGCGATGGCAGGAGTGGGCATGGGTCCCACCAAATATGTATTTACTCCCATCGAGGTAATACCAGCGGCAATAGCATGTTCAAACATATAACAGGAAAGACGAGTATCTTTACCCACTAAAATTTTGTGCTTTTCTCGTTTATTTCTAAATACATAGGCTACTGCCCTTCCTACCCTGAATGCAATATCCGGAGTCATAGGATAGATATTTGCTTCTCCCCTTATGCCATCTGTACCAAATAATTTACTCATTTCCCCTCCTCAAATAATTTTCAACATTACCACGCAAATGGAAAGATAAATAATAAGACTTATAATATCATTAAAACTGGTGATGAATGGACCCGAACTTACCGCAGGATCTACCCCTACCTTCTTTAATCCCACAGGTATCAATATACCCAATAGTGTGGTAATAAACATAGACAAAAACAAGGATGTTCCCACAGCTATAGCTAGTGCCATATCCCTTTGAGTTACAAAGGCGATCGCGCCTACCAATATACCGCATATTATACCAATAGTGACTGCCACTCTCAATTGTCTCAAAACGATATATTTTATACCAAGTTCCCTTATTTTACCTATAGCAATACTTCGAACGATAATTGTTTGTGATTGTATACCAGTGTTTCCTCCTAAAGCCATGATGAGTGGTATAAAAAAGGAAATTGCGATAAATTGTTGAAGTGTTTTATCGAAACTATGAAGTACCGCACCAGAAACAGATTCTCCAAACAGGCTCACCAAAAGCCACGGCATCCTATATTTCACGATTTTCCATATTGAACGCTCGCTCACTTCAGCTCCCGATGTTCCTGCCAATTTGTACATATCTTCCGTTGTTTCTTCTCTTATTACATCAATTATGTCATCAACACTTATAACACCTACCAGTTTGTTAAGGTTGTCCGTTACAGGAACGGCCAAAAGATCGTATTTATCTACCAACCTTGCTACCTCTTCCTGATCCATCTCCGTTCTCACCGAAATAGCATGAGGCATCATTATATTTTCTATTCTCTCTTGAGGATCAGAGGTAATTAAGGCTCTTAAAGAAACCACACCAACCAAATGTCTATTTTCATCTACCACATATGTATAGATGATCTTTTTGTTCTTGCTCATCCTTCTAATGACATCCATTGCTTCTTTTACCGATAGATTCTTATTTACGGAAAAAACATCTGGATCCATTATACCGCCCGCTGTATCCTTGGGATATACCAGAAGTTTTGTTATTTCTTCCTGTTTTTTACCGCTCAATTTACTGAGAATAATATCTGTTTTTTCTTCCGATAATTTTTCATAGATATCTGCTGATTTATCGGATGGCAGTTTTTCAAAAATATGTGCCGCTTTGTCTTCGCTCATTTGCTCTATAATTTCAGCAGCCGTGTAATCATCAAGATCTTCCATAACTTGAGTAACTATATCAAGGTCTTCAATGGTTTTTATAACAGTCATGCTTTCATCAAGGGTGAGGTTTTGAATAATACTGGATATATCTGCCGGATGTAGTTTTCTAACAAGGTTGGATAAATTTTTGTATGCTTCTTTCCTCACCAATTTTCTCGTTGTATTTGTTAGCAGACCTATAGTTCTGCTTTCTTCCATTAAAACCTCTGATGGGTGAGCTTTTTTACCCATTCCTCTTTTTTTGTCCACTTATGCTTTGTCTTCACCCACAATTCCAAAAACACCCTGCAATCCAAAAATGCTTCTATAGATTTTCTTGCCATTGTACCAATTTCTTTCAGCATTTTCCCATTTTCTCCAATCACTATAATCTTTTGCGATTCCCTTTCTACAAAAATGATTGCCTTTATATAATACATATTTTTTTCTTGTCTATATTTTATCTCCTCTATTTGCACTGCAACGGAGTAAGGAATTTCGTGTTTTAATTTTTCTATCAATTTTTCCCTAATCAACTCCGAAATAATAAACCTTTCTGTCTCTGTGGTGATTTGTTCTTGAGGATAGTACTTCGGCCCAGAAGGCATTATCTCTATTATCTTTGATAAGAGTTCTTTTATTCCTTCATTCTTTATTAAACTTATTCTCTGTACACATCCAAACGGAAAACAGTTTAGAAATTTTTCCTCTGTTTCCTCTATTTCTTTTTCATCGTGAAAGAGTTCTGTTTTGTTTATGACCAGAATCGAGGGAATATCCTTCATTATCTCAAAGTAAGTGATGACCTCTTCATCTATTATTCCTTTTTCATCCGTGACGAACATCACCGCATCGCTATCCTTTATTGCTGTTCGGATCTTGGAAATCATTAGCTTATTTAATGCCTTGTCTGCTTTGTGTATGCCTGGTGTGTCAAAGAAGATTAACTGATAGTCTCCCCCCGTTAAAATACCGCAGATATTTGTCCTTGTTGTCTGCGCTTTTTTAGAAGTGATGGCTATCTTCTCTCCCAACAATTTATTCAATAAGGTTGATTTCCCCACATTGGGCTTACCTATAATGGAAATATATCCCGATTTAAACATCTTTCAGTCTCTGCAAGGCCTCTTCCGCCGCTTTTTTTTCTGCTTCCTTTTTTGTTCTTCCTGCTCCTGTTCCATAAGGCTTTTCGTTGATGTAAACACCAATATAAAATATTTTTTGGTGTTCTTCTCCTTTTTCTCCCTCTAACTTATAACAAGGTAAAGTGTCAAATCTCTTTCGCGTTATTTCCTGAAGTGCGGTTTTACAATCGGTGGTTGCATCTTTTTTTACTATTTCATCTATTCCCTCTTTCAAGAGATTCAAAATGACCTTTTTTGCCTTTTCCCATCCTCCGTCTAAATATACTGCACCCACTAATGCCTCAAGTGTATTCTCTAAAATAGAAGAATTTAAAGCAACCTTTCCTTTGATTTCTCCTTTGCCTACCTTGAGATATTTATAAAGCTTGAGATTATATGCTATCCGAGACAGTGCTTCTGTACATACCGAAGCAGCCTTTATTTTAGACAATTTGCCTTCCGTGAAGGAGGAATAATTTTTAAACAAATATTCTACTGTAGCCAGTTCAATCACCGCATCTCCTAATAATTCCAGTTTTTCGTTGGAAGAATTTACATCTTTTACAAAAGACCTATGAGTTAGTGCTTTTACGAGCAAATTTTTATCTGCGAATTTATAGTTTATGCTTTTTTCCAATCTTTCCACAGGTTTTATCTATCACAATATGGGATACAAATCAATTTTATTCCCGAATGGAGGAGTAATAGAACAATGAACGGCAAAAAGGTAAATTAAGTTAAGAAGAAAATTTCTTTTTCAGCCTTAGGATTGCTATGATAAAGACCCCGTGTAGTATAGCAAGCTACTACACGGGGTGAACAGATTAAGATAAATAAGATAATAAAATTAAATTATCTTTTCTTTTTTCTTCGGGGGCATACTTCCCAATCCGTCCAATCCAGAGGCTTAAATTCTTTTTCTATCTGTTTGGTAGTTTTGCCAATATATTCCGATTTTGATGAGCAAAAATGTCTACCTGCAATGGGGAACAAGAATGTGTAAACTGTGCTTGACTTTAATATAGCAACCACATGGTTTGACATAAGCTTGACGAAAGATAATTATTATAATAAAACTATGCATTACAGAAACAGAATTGGACATGGAAAAAATTATATTAAAGGAGGTACTTAAATGTGTAGCTTTTCGTGGTTTTTATACTTTAAAAAACTTACTTTTACTATGGTTGGGTTATTTTTAATAGTTTCACTTGCCTCATGTGCGGCAACAATGTCCGCAGTGGAACATGCAAAATTAGAAACATCTGCAAAAATGAGTGACACTATCTTTCTTACTCCCACACCACAAGCAGAGAAAACGGTATTTGTTCAGGTCAAAAATACAAGTGATGTGCCTATCCGTCTGCAGGAATTAGTAATCCAGGAACTTACACGCAAAGGATATAAGGTTATAACAGATGATCCATATAAGGCACACTATTGGCTGCAAGCAAATGTCCTTTACATGGGTGAGGAGAAAAAGCATCTCACTGCTGATGCGGCTTTAACAGGAGGATATGGCGGTGCTTTACTTGGTGCAGCAACAGGTAGAGGAACAGGAAGATATACTGGCGCTGCAGCTGGTGCTTTAATTGGTTCTGCTGCTGGTACGCTTATTGGTTCGGCTATTCATGTGGATACTTATATGGGCGTAGTGGATATTCAGGTAAAAGAAAAAATATTACAGGGAACGGTGGCAACAAGCACTCAATCTAATTTAAAGCAGGGCATAGGAACGACTATAAAATCATCTCATCATGCCGTTTCTAATTATCAAGCTTACCG
>JAGGSB010000031.1 GCA_021159305.1 Deltaproteobacteria bacterium
TGAGCCGGGCAAAAAGAAAAGGGGGTTTGGAGGAAATGAATTTTTGCAGGCGCGCGATTAAAGAAATGTTTAGAAAATTTTTCTGTTTTGCTTCCGCCTTTGGCGGAGGAGGTAGGATTCGAACCCACGGAGGGGCAAAAACCCCTCAATTGATTTCGAGTCAACCGCCTTAAACCACTCGGCCACTCCTCCTTATAAAGGATGGCGGAGAGGGCGGGATTTGAACCCGCGATAGAGTTTACCCCTATTCTCGCTTAGCAGGCGAGCGCCTTAAACCACTCGGCCACCTCTCCTCATAAAAAAGGCGGAGGAGGTAGGATTCGAACCCACGGTACCCCTCGGTACAATGGTTTTCAAGACCACCGCCTTAAACCACTCGGCCACTCCTCCAGCGCTAAAAATAATAATGTTAAACCACTTCTTTTCAAGTTAAATAACGCCAAATGGGTTTGCATAGAGAATAATAAGCGCCACAACCAACATATAAATGGTCAGAGACTCTATCATCGCCAGGCCAATCATCATAACGGTCAAAAGCCTTCCTCCTGCCCCAGGATTGCGTGCTATCCCCGTTGTTGTACCCTGAATAGCCAAACCTTGCCCAATACCACAGCCCAAAGCAGCAAAACCCAATCCTAATGCTCCAGCAAGTGCCACATACATATAATGATTGAACATTGACAAATGTGCAGCATCCTTTACCTCCTGAGCAAAAACAGGAGTTACCAGGAACAGCACAACCATACAACTAAGAAAAACAATTCCACTTCTCCTCAACATCAAATCCTCCTTATCAAAAAATGCATTTTAAAGTATTGCAAAAAATCAGATAAAGTCAATAAAATTTTATTCACCCCCACTTATAACATCGGCAATGTATAAAGTGGAAAGAAGCGGGAAAATAAATGCCTGAATAACAGCTGCCAGAAGCACCAATGCCATTATAGGTAAAGGAACAAGCACTGGCATTAGAAAAAATACAATTACCAGCAGCAAATCATCGCCCATAATATTACCAAAAAGTCGCACTGAAAGAGAGAGAATACGAGCAAAATGACCGATCACTTCCACAGGAACCATCAAAGGCGTAAGCCACCATATAGGACCCATAAAATGCTTAATATACTTTATACCATGTGTCTTTATACCTAAATATTGATAATAAACAAACACAATGAGTGCCATAGCAATTGTTGTATTCCAGCTACTGGTAGGAGGAACAAAACCCGGAATAAGTTCAACAATATTGGCAAAAAAGATAAACAAAGCCAAGGTAGCAATAAGAGGAAAATGTTTTTTGGTATGCTTACCCAATATATCCTCAACAAAAGAGTACAACATCTCTATTATGCTTTCCACTACATTTTGAAAACCTGAGGGCATAAGTTTTAAAGTCAAACGAACAATTAAAGAAAACACTATAATAATAAACATTATAAACCAGGTAAAAACCAGATAATGCGGCAAATGAGTCATCTTAACAAAAAAATCCAGTATCGTTGGTGCTTCCACTTTAATTTCCTCCTACTTTAAATAGATAATTAAAAGCCAGATAAAATGTAACCAAAACCAGAGATAAAGGCACTATGGAGACACCCCACAAAATACCCCATACATTCAACTTACAAATACAAAAGACAAATAAAAGCAAAAGACCAATAAAAATATAACGAACTAAAGAACCAAACATAGCACCTCTATTTCCCCTCACAAAATAAAACGACATTTTCTTCAACAAAAACCAATCAATAAAAATTATTACCCCTCCTATTATCACACCAGCACACATCCCGGCTCCACCGATAAGATAAGAGGAAACTATAGATAGAAAATACACTGTTATCTGTGTCCGTTCAAGTCTTTTTATCGTTATCATTTTTCAGCTTTTTAAAACCTCTGTACATATTTTCAAAACCAGCCACAATACCAAAAAAAAGAAAAATAAAAAACAGCCAGGGGTGTAAGCTGGGAAACCATTTATCTAAAAAATACCCTATAGCTCCTCCAATTAACACCGAAAAGACAACACTAAAACCTATCGTTGTCGCCGTATATAAATCACGATAAAACTTCTTCTTTTTCTCGTTATCTTTTAATATTTTTAAATACCTCCCTTGAGGCATCGATTGTTTTTCGTATATCATCCTCTGTATGTGCACAGGATAGAAAATTTGTTTCAAACTGAGACGGAGGGAGATATACACCATTTTTCAGCATACCATTAAAATACATCGAAAACAAAGATGTATCACATCTGTTAACCATATCGAAATTCTCAGGCATCTTATCACAAAAGAACAAAGTAAACATAGAACCTATAAAACTCGCCTTAGCGGGTAAATCAACTCTTTTTGCTTCTTCCTCCAACCCTAAAGCAAGCTTCTCTGTTGTTTGATGAAGAGAAAGATAAGGATTCTCTCTTCTTAAAGTATCCAAAGTTTCAATTCCTGAAATCATGGCAAGGGGATTTCCGGATAAAGTTCCCGCTTGATAAACATCACCTTGAGGAGAAACAAGACTCATAACTTCTTTTCTCCCCCCATAAAGAGCTACAGGCATTCCTCCGCCTATGACCTTCCCTAAACAAGTAATATCCGGTCTTATGCCCATTAAATTTTGGTAACCACCATAGGTAATTCTAAAACCCGTTAAAACCTCGTCGAATATAAGAAGACTTCCGTACTTTAAAGTAATCTCTCTTAGAGCACTTAAGAAATTCTCATTGGGCAAAATAGTGCCCATATTACCAGCTATTGGTTCAACAATGACACAAGCAATAGTTTCACCTAATTCTTTAAACAGGTTTTGACAGGCATCTATATCATTATACGGAAGAACGATGGTATGACGAGCAAAATCCTTTGGAATACCCGAGCTGGTGGGATTGCCAAAAGTTGCCGCACCAGAACCTGCCTCTACAAGTAGAGAATCAACATGTCCATGATAGCCCCCTGTAAATTTCACAATATCTTCTCTCTTTGTAAATCCCCTGGCCAGTCTTAGTGCGCTCATCGCTGCTTCTGTGCCGGAACTCACAAACCTCACTCTTTCAATGGACGGAATTGCTTTTATAATTCTCCTTGCTAATTCTGTTTCTAGTATTGTAGGTGCACCAAAACTTAAGCCTCGTTCTGCAACTTTTTTCACTGCATCTATAACCTTTTCTGGCGAATGACCCAGGATAGCAGGTCCCCAGCTTCCCACATAATCTATATACTCATTGCCATCTATATCATAAATCTTACTGCCTTTTCCTTTTTGAATAAACAGTGGATCTCCGCCCACTGCTTTAAACGCTCTCACCGGGCTGTCAACTCCCCCGGCAATGTATTTTTCTGCCTCTAAAAACGCTACCTTGCTCATCTTTTTACCCATTTTCCCTCCCGACGAAATTCAACACTTGCCTTCCATCCACACCACCCAAAAGCTCCTCACAAGCCCTCTCGGGATGAGGCATCATGCCTAAAACATTTCCCCTAATATTACACACTCCTGCAATATTATGTAGTGAACCGTTGGGGTTTGCCGCATCTTTTATCTCACCGTCCAATGTAGAGTATCTAAAAACAATTTGCCCATTTTTTCCTAATGTTTCGTATGTTTCATTACTACACCAAAAATTACCCTCTTTATGAGCAATGGGCATCTTTAATATTTTACCCTCAATATTTTTGGTAAACACACATTCACTTTTCTCCACCTTCACGAATATATCCCTGCATATAAAACGCATATTGCTATTTCTCATAAGTACGCCAGGAAGGAGGCCCGACTCGCATAAAATCTGAAAACCATTACAAATACCTATAACAAACTTCCCCTCATCCGCAAATAGCCCTATTCTATCCATTATTTTTGAAAACTTAGCCAACCCTCCAGCTCGCAGATAATCGCCATAAGAAAAACCGCCTGGCAATATAATGCAGTCTATGTCTCCCACATCTTCCTGCTCATGCCAGATGTATACAGGTATTCCGCCCAATGTCTTTATTGACCAAAAAATATCCTTATCACAGTTTGTTCCGGGAAAAACAACAATCCCCACCTTCATTATATAATATCAACCGTCTCTATGATGGGATTGGAAAGTATATCTTTAGATATCTCTTCCACTGTTTTTTGTGTTTCTTTTCTATTTGACCCTTCCATTTCTATTTCAAAATATTTCCCTACCCGTATATCTTTAATCCTCTTTTCTCCTCTTCTCTCTATTACTTTTCTTATCGCTTTTCCCTGCGGATCCAATATTCCCTGTTTTAGTTTTACCACCACTACGAAACGCACCTTATTTTCTCCAAAACCTTTTCATATCCTTCTATCAAATCACCTAAGTCAAACCTAAACCTATCTTTATCCAACACCTCGCCTGTTTTCATATCCCACAATCTTGCTCCATCCGGTGTAATCTCATCCGCAAGTATGAGTTTCCCTTCTTCATCTCTGCCGAATTCAATTTTAAAATCTACCAGCAAAATATCTGCTTGTTCAAACTTCTTTCTTAGCAAATCGTTAACATAAAAAGCAATTTTCTTCATCTCCTCAATTGTTTCTTTGTCCGCTATATCAAACACCCGAATATGATATTCATTGAGCATAGGATCATTCAGCTCATCACTCTTGTAGTAAAACTCAATGATAGGGAATTTTAATTTTTCACCCTTTTTTAACCCCGTTCGCTTAGCCAGAGAACCTGCAATAATATTTCTCACCACAACTTCCAACGGTATAATCTTTACTTTTCTCACCAAAACTTCATCCTGCGATATCTCTCTTACAAAATGCGTGTCAATGCCTGCTTTTTTTAACCAGTCAAAAGCAATGGTAGTTGCCTCCTTATTTAGTCGCCCTTTCCCTTTTATTATGGCAAACTTCTTCCCGTTGAATGCCGTAGCATCATCCTTGAAGTGCATAATCAGCAACCCGGGATCTTCTGTCTCATAAAGAATTTTTGCTTTCCCTTCATATATCGATTTCATAGTACTCCTATAAATTTTTGATGTGAGAAATAAAGCTTTCTTTGTCCTCTCTACCCACATCTACAAGCCATTCAAACATTTCCTTGTCCTTTTTTGTGGTAGTAGCTTTCTCAAAAAATTCCGTATTTATTATTATTCCAGCTGCCAGAAGAAAAGCAATTTTTCTCTCCGGCTTCACATTATGCCTCATATATTCATCCGCTACGATAGCCGATGTACTACCCCAGGGCTCTGTCCTTATTCGGGCCACTTCTTTTAATCTTATATCGCCAAATCGATGATGATCAATAATTTCCTCAATAACACAGCTGAATATACCCTCCGGTGCATTAAGCGTATCCGAATGATCAATTAAGATAACTCTTTTTGCAACATATTTAGCAAGATCTGTGCGTGTTATCACCCCCAAAACCTTCCCCGTTTTTTCATCAATCACAGGTAGGGCACGATTGGGAGATGTAAGCATTCTTTCCCTTATATCATCTACTTTTTCTCCCTGTCTCGCCGTATCCTCACCCTTATTGGCAATCACATAAACAGGCGCACTCCATTCAATCAAACCAACCGTGGTGCAAGCACCATAGGGAGAATAAATAACAGAAACTTCATTTTTTTTCGCAAGTTCAAGCAGCTCTTCACTCAACTCATAACCGTCAAATATCACTAAACATCTCACCTTTTTTTTAATAGCCACCCTTTGTACATCTTCCCTGTCTCCTATCACAGCTACCACTTCTCTCGCATCGAAAGTATCTATAGCAGAACAAAACCTTTCCGCACTAGTAGCAACCACCGTAATGTTAGCTATAAATTCTTCATCTCCGTCCACACTATTTACTACATCACCAGATACAGATCTCGACATCAACTCAATACTCGTTTTCACTCTCCGAAATACATCAGGGACAACGGTAGATATGCTCTTCTTAGCAATATCAATAAAGCCCACCAATCCAAAAAACTTGTCCTCATTATCTACCACCGGAACAACACGAATATCTTCCTTAACCATGATCTTAAACACCTCTACGACGGGAGCACCTAAAGGGGCTACAATCACTCTTTTTGTCATAATATCTGAAACATGAAGATTCAGGTCTTCCATAAGTGGAGGATATTTTATCAGTAGAAAATCTAAAATCTTCATTGTTCTCACTTCTAACAATCCTGCCGTGACTGGGACATACTTGTCTTCCCGCGTAATCTTCTTCTTTAGATAAGCATAACCGATAACAGATGCAATTCCATCTGTATCAGGATTCCTTCGTCCAATAACAAAAACTTTATCTGTCATTTTTTCTCCTTTGCCTCTTCCCAGGAAGCAAATAAGGCATCTTCTTTCCCTTTTCTCATCTCACACATACTACACAGCTCCTTTTCATCCACAGAATAAAAAACAGTGCCGCAATGCGTACACACCTGCCTTCTTAGCTCTTTTAATTTTACCACATCCTTGTTTAACAATACCATATTAGCTTTCTTCTCACAAATAGCCTTTCTCATACAAACATCTATACAATTTCTACAACCTACACATAGGGAAGGAGAAAAACATATTATACCTTTTCTATCGTCTTTTTCTATAGTGATAGCCTTTGTAGGACAGACAAAAACACATGCACCACACAGATTGCAATCATCACTTATAGATATATTTAATAGAAAATCTGTTTCTCTTTCAGATAAAGGTTCTTGAATTAAATCCATAAAGAATAATCTTCGAGGTTTTTCTGCCCGCATGTCCCTTATGGGCTTAGCAAACATCTTAAAAAACTCCCGGCGTGGAGACTCCTCCTCTTTTATTTCCTCTTCGGCTACCTCTTGTTTAATAATAGGTATTTGTTTAATTCCAGAAGAGAAAAGAATATCCTCTAAAAATTTCATATTTCTTTCAAAAGCAAACAAACTCTTTTCATATCCACAACCGTTACATTCACCTTTAGCTATCTCTACCTTAAGCCCTGTTTTAATAAGTTTAAATAAAACATTTTCCGTTAATCTGCTAATACAAGATAAAACCACATTATATGAATCTTCGTCCGCTTTTGCCTTGCTGCACAAAAAACGCACTTTTTTTCTTTCTGCCTCTTTCAATATTTTATTTAAAACAATCTCATCAAAATTATCCCCCAATTTTATTGCCCCTGCTTTGCAGGCAGAATAACATATACCACATCCATTACAATCTTTGGTTATCTTATATTCTCTTGTAGAAAACGATATAGCCCCTTGCGGGCATGATCTTATACAATCATCACATCTGCTGCGTGCAAAAAGCAATCTCGCACAATGATTTTCATTAATTCTCACATCCCCACAAGAGGAAGCATCAAAAACCTGCATACCAAATTATATCAAATATATCTTGTTTTCTCAAGTAGTTGCAATATAATGACCCCATGATTTATCTCTCCATAGTATGGCATATGCATCAGCCATACTACAAAAATGATAGAGAACATACATATTTTATGCCATGGGTGAGATTACATGCCGTAAAAGACTATTACGATATGTTGATGATTGCCAGAGAAGAAAAAGCGAAGGTATCATTCAATCTCACGCCTGTCTTATTAGAACAAATAGAAGACTATACACAGAACAGTGCAAAAGAGATCCAAAACGAAATAGTATTGAAAGACACATCAATCTTAAATGAAGAAGAAAAAACCTATATTATCTCTAACTTTTTCCATGCCAACCATCAAGCAATTTCCGAATCCTTCCGTTATAGCCAGCTGTACAAAAAAAGACAATTGCTTAAGGGCTCCGAAGGTATGACTTCCTCTTCCGGATTTACAACACAGGACATAAGAGATATCCAGATATTGTTCAACCTGGCATGGCTTGGAGAATACACAAAAAGAAAGGACAAAGAAATAAAAACTCTTATTATTAAAGAACGAAACTTCACAGAACAGGACAAGAAAAGCATCTACAACAAACAGATGGAAATTATGAAAAGAATTATTCCTCTGTACAAAGAGGTGTTTACTGAAAAAAAAATTGAAATAACAACATCTCCATTCTATCATCCCATTCTCCCTTTGCTTATTGACACGAATATAGCTTCAGTTTGTTCACCAAATATTAAATTGCCATCTCGTTTTACTCACCCAGAAGATGCAAGAAAACAGATAAAAGAAGGCAAGATATTCGTAGAAAAACTCATGGACAGGGAAATAAAGGGTTTGTGGCCTTCAGAAGGTTCGGTTAGTGATGAAACATTAAACATGGCAGCTCAAGAGGGATTTAATTTTATCATGACAGGTGATGTAATATTAAAAAACACCTCTCCCTCAGCCACGCCTTATAGATGTTACAAATATAAAGACTTGCCTCTCTATATTTTCTTCAGAGATACAGAGTTGTCCGACAAGATAGCCTTCACTTATGCCCAAATGGATGAGGAAAAAGCAGTAGAAGATTTTATAAACACCATAAAAAGGAAAACAAGCGGCACCAATAATCCTATAATAAGCATCATATTGGATGGAGAAAATGCGTGGGAATATTACAGAAAAAACGGCTATCCCTTCCTTAAGTTGCTTTACAAAAAATTAAACGAAGATGACAGTATCACCCTAATCACACCATCCCAGTATCTACAAGAACATAAGGATAAAATCTTATCCCTAAATAATGATATATGGCCTGGTTCATGGATAAACGCAAATTTTAAAGTTTGGATTGGCGACGAAGAAGACAATAAATCATGGGAATTGTTGAAGAAAACAAAAGAAGACCTAAAAGAAATATCAAAACAAAGTGAAAAAGAGATATACGTAGCCGAAGGTAGTGATTGGAATTGGTGGTATGGTTTAGAACATAGCTCGCAACAAGATCTTTTGTTCGATAATCTGTACAGAATACACCTGAAAAATGCCTATCTCTTTTCATCAAAAACACCTCCATCTATTTTAGATGAACCTATAAAAAAATTAAGAACATTCATTGAACCGCAGAAAAAACCCACTGCGTTTATCACTCCGACAATCGACGGGAAAATCAGCTCTTACTATGAATGGTTAGGCGCTGGTGAATATGAAGATATTCTTTCTACAATGCATCCCTCAAAAAAGATAATAAAAAAGATCTACTGGTGTTTTGATGAACAATTTCTTTACCTGCGTATAGATTGTTCCTGCAATTTAGAAGAAAAGACACTAAAGATCACCTTGACCAATGACCAAACACATAGAATAATTATGGAAGAAAATAAGGTTATTGTTCTTCATTATAGCAAAGAAAATAAGCCTATCAGCAAGGGAAAAGAAGGAATAAAAACATGTGCAGATGAAATAATAGAAATAGGCATAGAAAGAAAATCATTCAACCTGAAAGAAAGAGAAATCATAACATTATTTGCAGAGATAAGAAATAAAGACAAGCAGACAGAAGAGCGTTTTCCTCAATGGGGATATATTCAGATAATCATTCCGGATAGTGAATTAGAAAGAAAGAACTGGATAGTATGAGTGTTCCTCAGGTCGCCATCGTAGGAAAGGCAAATGTAGGAAAATCTTCTTTATTTAACCTCCTCATAGGAAAAAGGAAAAGTATAGTGATTAACATACCGCACACCACAAGAGATAGGATTATCGATTACGGGGAAATCAACGGTAAAAATTTCATGTTTATAGATACCGGTGGTTTTTCTAAACAGACAGAACTCTCTCCCTATGTCCTAAATCAGCTATCTATAAGTTTAAAAAGAGCAAATATAATAATCGTTTTATTCGATGCTACCCACCCCCCCACACAGGAAGACGAAGAATTGATGGAACTGGTGAGAAAATACAATAAACCCATCTTGCTTGTTGTAAACAAAATAGATGTCAAAAAAAGTCAGGAAAATATCAACGAATACTACAAATTTGGTGAAATTATACCTATCTCCGTAGCTCACAGAAGAAATACAGAGTTATTAGAAGAAAAGCTACTCTTCTTTGCTGAAGATAGAGAAAGAAGAGAAAAGATCTACACTGCAAAAATAGCAGTGATAGGAAAACCAAATGTAGGAAAATCAAGTATGGCAAACGCCATATTAAACGAAGAAAGAGTTAATGTAAGTCCATTTCCCGGTACCACAACGGATAGCATAGACACAGAATTTAAATATGAAAACAAATCATATCTTCTCATAGATACAGCAGGCTTAAGAAGAAAAGGCAAAATAAAAGGAGACATAGAAAAGATTAGTGCCTTACAAAGCATACTATCCATAAATAGAGCAAATATTGTCATTCTCATTGTCGATGCAAAAGAAGGGATAACAACTGAAGACAAAAAAATTGCCTCTTATGCCCAAAAATTAAACAAATGCCTCGTTGTAGTTTTAAACAAGTGGGATACAGTTGAAAAAAAAACAGAAACACTGCAAAAGACAAAGGAAGAACTCTTTTTTGCACACTACGCTCCTATTGTTTGTACAGTCGCTATAAAACGAAGAAATATTGGCAAACTTCTGCATTGGATAGAAAAAATAGTAGAAGCATATAAAACAAGAATATCCACTGCCAGATTAAATGAAGATATGCAGAAAGTAATCAAAAAATATCCCCCTTTTTCTAAAAAAGGAAAAGAAATAAAAATTAAATATATTACGCAAGCAAGTATATCTCCGCCAACATTTATCCTATTCGCTACGAAACCAGAAGAGATTACAGAAAATTACAAGAGATATATCTTAAACAATCTATACAGATTATACAAATTTACCGGTTGTTCAATTCGTATAAAGTTTAAGAGTTCCAGGGCAAAATTGACAAATACAGATTAATATGATAAAAATAAACCATGAGTAAAGAAATTAAAAAACTGCTTATAGCAAATAGGGGAGAAATTGCCATAAGAGTAGCCCGTGCTGGTAATGAGCTGGGCATAAGAACAATAGGCATCTATTCGAATGAAGACAAATATTCTCTACACAGATTTAAAATGGATGAGACATACTTAATAGGCAAAGATAAAGACCCCGTAGAAGCCTATCTCTCTATGGACGAAATAATTGAGCTTGCATTGCGAAAAGACATTGACGCTATACATCCAGGGTACGGTTTCTTAGCAGAAAATGCAGAGTTTGCAGAGAAATGCAGAGAAAACAATATAATATTTATAGGTCCCGAACCGGAAACACTAAGATTATTTGAAGACAAATTAAAATCCAAAGAAATAGCCGAACGATGTAATGTGCCTATGATACCCGGTTCCAGAAAAGCTTTAAAAGATGTCAACGAGGCGATAAGCTTTGCTGAGAGCTTTGGTTATCCCATAATGCTCAAAGCATCTAAAGGTGGTGGTGGAAGAGGCTTAAGAATTGTAAAAAGCAAAAAAGACCTCTTAGATAATTTTGAATCTGCAAAAAGAGAAGCAGGAAAGGCATTTGGCAGCTCAGATATGTTCATTGAAAAACGCATAGAAAGACCCAGACATATAGAAGTACAAATCTTAGCAGATAAACACGGAGATGTTGTTCATCTCTACGAAAGAGACTGTTCTATCCAGAGAAGACATCAAAAGATGATAGAAATAACCCCTGCCAGAAACATCCCAGAAGATGTTCTTCAAAATCTATATAAAGATGCGATAAAGATAGCAAAAACATCCAATTATGTAAATGCCGGCACATTTGAATTTTTAATGGATGAAAACTTCAATTATTATTTCTTAGAAACAAATCCCCGCGTTCAGGTAGAACATACAGTGACAGAAAGACTTACGGGCATTGATATTGTCCATTGCCAAATACACATCGCAGAAGGAGAAAGATTAAATGGTGAAAAGATCAATCTTAAACAAGAGGATATAAAAAAGAGAGGTTGTGCTCTGCAGTGTAGAATTACAACAGAAGATCCGGAAAATAACTTCATGCCCGATACAGGTGTAATAGAAGCTTACAGATCACCCGCTGGATTTGGTATAAGATTGGATGCAGGATCAGCCTACGGCGGCGCACGCATTACACCCTATTATGATTCATTGTTGGTCAAAGTAACCTCCTGGGGATTAACATTTGAACAAGCAGTGAAAAAGATGATACGATCTCTAAATGAATTTAGAATAAGAGGCGTAAAAACAAATATTCCCTTTTTACTAAATGTGTTAAGATCAAAAATCTTTTTAGAAGAATACTTCTGCACAGAATTTATAGAAAGACATCCTGAATTACTCAAACTAAAAATAGGAAGAGACCGAGCAACAAGGTTACTTTCATTTTTAGGAAATAATATAGTAAACAAACAAGAAGATATAAAGATAAATGAAAATATCGTGTTCCCCGAAATAAAAAAGATAAATATAACAGATACAACTATTCCTAAAGGTTCAAGAGATATTTTAGAAGAAAAAGGAGTAAAGGGAGTAATAGAATGGATAAGAAATACAGGTGAGATTTTGTTCACAGATACTACATTCCGTGACGCACACCAATCACTTTTAGCCACTCGCATAAGAACATACGATATGCTAAATGTAGGAGAAGCCACCTCCCGTTGGATGTCACAGCTCTTTTCAATAGAGATGTGGGGAGGAGCAACATTTGATGTTGCTTACAGATTCTTAAAAGAAGACCCCTGGAAAAGGGTAGAAGAGCTAAAAGAAAAAATACCCAACATATTGTTTCAAATGCTGTTGAGGGGATCAAATGCTGTAGGATACTCCAATTATCCCGATAATGTTATTAGAGCATTTGTAAAAGAAGCTTCCTCCTGTGGTATAGATGTATTCAGAATATTTGACTGTTTCAACTGGCTACCTCAGATGAAAATATCCATAGAAGAGGTAAAAAAACAAGGAAAAATATGTGAAGCCGCTATCTGTTATACCGGAGATATTTTAGATAAAAACAGAGAGAAATACAATTTAAAGTATTATGTAGATTTAGCAAAAGAATTAGAAAAACTGGATGTAGACATCATTGCTATAAAAGATATGGCAGGTCTGTGCAAACCCTATGCCGCAAAAAAACTCATAAAAACCTTAAAACAAGAAGTAGGAAAACCCATTCACTTTCACACCCATGACACCAGCGGCAATGGAGAAGCATCTATACTTATGGCCATTGAAGCAGGAGCGGATATTGTAGATGCAGCTATCAGTTCTATGTCAGGGTTGACCAGCCAACCAAATATGAATTCCATTGTAAGAGCCATTGCTCACACCAAAAGAAAAAGTTCTATGGACGGAGAAAAATTGGATGAGATATCCGATTATTGGGAAAGAGTAAGAACATATTACTATCCATTCGAAAGTGACCTTAAAGCATCAACAGCAGAGGTATACACCCATGAAATACCTGGCGGTCAATACAGCAACCTAAAACCACAGGTAACAGCATTGGGACTTATAGATAGATGGGAGGAAGTAAAAAAGATGTACGCCGAGGTAAACTGGGCTTTAGGTGATGTTATAAAGGTTACACCATCATCAAAAGTAGTTGGTGATTTAGCTTTATTTTTGGTGAGAAACAATCTTAGTATAGAAGATTTTAAAGAAAGAGCAGATGAACTTTCTTTGCCTCAATCGGTAATGGATTTCTATAAAGGCTTACTGGGGCAACCTTACGGTGGTTTTTTTCCAAAAGGAATAAGAGAGAAGGTATTAAAGGGCGAGACACCAACGGATGAGCGACCAGGAAAATTCTTACCTCCATTTGATTTTGAAGGTGCAAAAAAAGAATTAGAAAACAAATATAAAAAAGATTTCAAATTTCGCGAGCTTATCTCTTATGCACTTTATTCTAATGTATTTGAGGACTATATAAAGTTTAACGATGAATATGGAGATGTAACAAAACTTTCCACTAAAGACTTCTTTTATCCATTAAAACATAATGAAGAAACAAGTGTAATTATAGAACACGGAAAGAAATTATTCATAAGATTTATATCGGTGGGACCATGCGATGAAAAGGGTGAAAGACCTGTATACTTCGAATTGAATGGACCGCAACGCACCATAAAGGTAAAAGACAAAAAAACAGAAGTTTTGGTAAAGCAAAACATAAAAGGAGACTCTGAAAATATAAAACATATATGTGCCACCATGCCAGGAAAGATAATAAGTATCAATGTAATTGAAGGTCAACATGTAGAAAAAGGCGATATATTAGCTACTACAGAGGCAATGAAGATGGAAACAAAAATTGTTACCGCATGTGAAGGAACAATCAAAAAGATATATTTAAAAGAAAAAGAAAGCATAGAAGCAGGGGACCTAATTATGGAATTAGAATAGTTTACTTGCAATATTTCTCTTGTTGTGCTATAAAGCAAGAAAAAATACACGTGCAGGTTATCCTGAAGGAGGCTGAAATAGGCTTATTCCTGCGCGGAAGAAAATCCTGAAGGAGGTTCTTTATGACGCAAATCAAAGATTCGCGTCTAAAAACCTCCTCTTTTTGGAGGTTTTTATGACGCAAATTTCAATGAAAGCATTACTGGAAGCGGGTGTTCATTTTGGTCATCAGGTAAAACGATGGAATCCACAGATGAAACCGTATATCTTTGCTGCCCGCAAAGGAATTCACATAATAGATTTGCAAAAAACTATTAACTACTTTGAGGCATCATGCGAGTTCATAGAAAACGTAGCGGCACAAGGCAAAAGTGTTCTCTTTGTGTGCACAAAAAAGCAAGGAAAGGAGAGTATAAAAGAGTGCGCAGAAAAATGCAACATGCCGTATGTAAACGAAAAGTGGTTAGGAGGAATGCTCACAAACTTCAAAACAATCCAAAAGAGCGTTGACAAGCTAAACAAATTAGATGAGTTAGAAAAAGGAAGTGACCTGAACGAACTATCGAAAAAAGATGCCAAAAGAATCCTTAAAAAGAAAGCAAAACTGGAAAAATATCTTGCAGGCATAAGAGATATGAAGCAATTACCTGAAGCCCTGTTTGTTGTTGATGTAAAAAGGGAATCGCTTGCAGTACATGAAGCAAATATATTGAATATTCCCATTGTAGCTTTAGTGGATACAAATTGTGATCCCAATCCTATAGACTATATTATCCCTGGTAATGACGACGCTATAAGATCAATAAAATTAGTTGCCGATAAAATCGCAGAGTCTGTTATGGAGGGTCGAGCCAAAATAGAAAAGGAAAAAGAAATAGAGGAAAAAATAGAAGAAACAAAGGGGGAGGAGTTGAATGACTGAGATTTCCGCGCAATCGGTCAAGCAGTTAAGAAATATAACGGGAGCAGGGATGATGGCTTGTAAAAAAGCGCTTCAGGAAACACAAGGAAACATGGAAAAAGCAATCCTTAAATTAAGAGAAAAAGGCTTAGCTGAAGCACAGAAAAAAACATCACGCATAGCAAAAGAAGGAAAAATAGGGTCTTACATACATTTTGGAGGCAAGGTAGGTGTATTGTTGGAGTTGAATTGCGAAACAGACTTTGTGGCTAACACCGATGAATTTAATACGCTCCTGAAGGATCTTACCATGCAAGTTGCAGCTATGTCACCACTGTATGTAAAAATAGAAGATGTGCCTCGAGACATAATAGAAAAAGAAAAATCCTTCTTTAAAGAACAATTACTAAAAGAAAAAAAACCTCCTCAGATAGTAGAAAAAATTGTTGAAGGGAAAATGAGTAAATACTTTAAACAAACATGTCTTTTAGAACAAACATTTATAAAGGATGAAAAAATAACAATAAAAGAACATATTGCTAATTACATCGTTAAACTGGGAGAAAATATTAGTGTGCAAAGATTTGCCCATTTCACAGTAGGAGAGCTTTAGTGCAACCAAAATATAAGAAGATATTGCTTAAACTAAGCGGAGAAGCATTGATGGGTCATCTTGATTTTGGCACAGATCTAAATACCTTAAACAGAATTGCCCAGAACATTTATGACACCTGGATTTTAGGAGTACAAATAGCCATCGTTATCGGCGGAGGAAATATCTTCCGCGGAATAAAGGGCTCAACACAAGGCATGGATAGAGCATCGGCAGATTATATGGGCATGTTAGCTACAGTAATCAACGGGCTTGCTCTGCAGGATGCACTGGAAAAACTCTCCCTCCAAACACGGGTTATGTCTGCTATAGAAATGAGAGAAATAGCAGAACCTTATATTAGAAGGAGAGCATTGAGACACTTAGAAAAGAAAAGAATTGTTATATTTGTAGCCGGAACAGGCAGTCCTTATTTCACTACAGATACAGCAGCAGCCTTGAGAGCATTAGAGATAAAAGCAGAAGTGATATTTAAAGCAACAAAGGTGGATGGTATATACGACAAGGATCCTTTAATTTACAAAGATGCAGTAAAGTACAATACAATCAGTTACCTGCAGGTAATAGATAAGGGGTTAAAGCTCATAGACGCTGCGGCTACATCTCTATGTATGGATAATTCTATGCCTATTGTTGTGTTTAATATGAATAAAAAAGATGTGTTGAAAAAAGCTGTATTGGGTGAAAAAGTAGGAACACTATTAAAATAGGAAACTATTCATGAAAGAGATAGTCGATAAAGCGAAAAAAGAGATGGAAAAAACGCTTAAGTCGCTTACGAGATATATAAAAACAGTACGGACAGGTAGAGCTCAAGCAAATTTGGTTGAGGACATTTCTGTCTCTTGTTATGGAACAGACTCCCCATTAAAGCAAGTAGCTCTTATTTCCATTTCTGATGCTACCCACATCGTTGTTCAACCGTGGGATCCCAATATTATAAAAGACATAGAAAAAGCCATTCTTAAAACAAATATTGGCGTTACACCTATAAATGATGGAAGAGTAATAAGATTAAATATACCTCATCTAACAGAAGAAGATAAAAATGAGATCGTAAAAAAGACAAGGAAAGATGCAGAAAAATACAAAATGAATATAAGAAACATAAGGAAAAAGGTAAACAACACATTAAAAGAAAGGGAAAAGAAAAAAGAAATTTCGGAAGATGATTGCAAAAAAGCAATAGGCGAAATACAAAAACTCACCGATGAATACATAGAGAAAATCAGCAATATTGTGGAAAAGAAGGGGAAGGAAATACTCTCCGTCTCATGAATGAAGAAAAACTCTTATCTCAAATAGACAAAAACAGTTTACCAATGCACATAGCTATTATAATGGATGGAAACGGCAGGTGGGCAAAGACACACAAAAAAGCACGTGTTTATGGACACATAAAAGGTGTAAAAACAACAGAAACAATAGTAAAGACAGCAAAAAATATAGGAATCCCCATTCTCACCATCTTTGCATTTTCTACAGAAAATTGGCAAAGGCCTAAAGATGAGGTAGATTTCCTATTAGATCTCATCTACCAGAATACAAAACGATATTTGCCAAATTTTATGAAAAATAAAATAAGATTCAAAACAATAGGGAAAATTGAAGATTTGCCAAAAAGACTTATAAACACTTTAAGAGATGCTCAGAGAAAAACGGAAAAATATGATGAAATGATTCTGAACTTAGCCATAAACTATGGAGGAAGATTGGATATATTAAATGCCACACAGAATATTGCAAAGCAGATAAAAAGTGGAGAAATGAATATAAAAGATATAGATGAGAAAACATTTTCCAAATATCTATACACAAGTTCTTTACCCGACCCGGATCTTCTCATAAGAACAGGTAAAGAAAAAAGGATAAGCAACTTTCTCCTGTGGCAGTTATCGTATGCAGAACTATACTTTTCTCCTAAGATGTGGCCAAACTTCTCTGCGGCAGACCTCTATCAAGCAATAATAGACTTCCAACACCGCAAAAGGCGATTCGGAAGGCTATAGATGCTCAAACGCACGATTACTGCTATTGTCTTTGGCCTCATCGTCATATTCATTTTTCTCAAATGTAGTTTCACAATCATATTTTTAGTAGTAACTGTTGTTTCTGTGTTGGGAATGATAGAATGGTTGAAGTTGGACGACAAACAGATAAATATAGTAAAAACCTTCTATATTTTATTTTCCATTTTCTTCAGTATCTCGATTATGCGTTTACCTTCTTTTATACAACCTGTTATGTTGGGTATCGTAGTCATTCACTTACTACTAAATTTCGAAAATGTGCAAAAAGAAAGTATTCTTAAAAAAGCATTTTATCTTTCTGGTGTGTTCTACATGGTTTTATACACCTATTTTTACAAATTAGCTATAATGAACAATGGAAGAGAAATCTTGATTCTAACTTTATTCTCCATATGGATAGGAGATACTGTAGCTCTTCTTGTTGGAAAAAAATGGGGGAAACACTCCCTGTCACCCCACATAAGTCCGCACAAAACCACAGAAGGTGCAATTTCAGGGGTGATTATGGGGACTGCAGTAGCTTTCTTGTCCGGTATGTTTAGCATAGAATTAAAACAGGGATTTTTACTTTGTTTTACAGCCAATATAGTGGGTATTTTGGGCGATCTGGCTGAATCTGTCCCAAAAAGAGCTTTTGGAAAAAAGGATTCTGGTAACCTTCTGCCAGGTCATGGGGGAATATTGGATAGATTGGACAGTTTATCTTTTGCCATACCTGCTGTATACTATTTGAATATGCTGATAAAATGAAAAATATCGTTATTTTAGGTTCCACCGGTTCAATAGGGAAAAATAGCACTCAAGTAATAATGCGCTATCCGCATAAATTTAGAGTCCTGGGTATTTCTGGCTGCGAAAATATAGAACTTCTAAAAGAGCAAGCTAATCTTCTCAACCCCCAAATTGTCGTTGTCAAAACAAAAGAAAATAAAATTAAGCTACAAGAAGAAATCCCCTCACACATAAAAATCACTTATGGAGAAGAGGGTTTGTGTGAACTTGCCTCTCATCCCGAAGCACACATCGTGATCAATGCACTGTCAGGCACTGCAGGGCTACTTCCTACATATTCAGCTATTCAAAATAAAAAAAGACTGGCCTTGGCTAATAAAGAATCTTTAGTCGCCTGGGGCAAACACATCATGAAAAAAGCAAAAGAAAATCATGTAGAAATTATTCCTGTAGATTCGGAACACAGCGCATTATTCCAATGTTTAAAAGCAGGGAAAAAGAGAGATGTGAATAGATTAATTCTTACTGCCTCCGGCGGTCCATTTTTACATACATCAAAGGAATTTTTCCCACATATTAGCAAAAAGGATGCACTAAGGCATCCATTATGGAACATGGGTAAAAAGGTTACCATTGATTCTGCAACATTGATGAACAAAGGCTTTGAAATGATCGAAGCCCGGTGGTTATTCAACATCAAACCTTCAAAAATAGATGTGATAATCCATCCTCAAAGCATAATACATTCAGCGGTGGAATTTAAAGACAGTTCCATAATAGCCCAGATGGCACCCCCTGATATGCGTATACCTATAAGCTATTCTCTATTCTACCCTCAGAGAGGCAACGAAATCAATGCTTTATCTTTCGATAAGATGCAACTTCTAACATTTGAAAAACCAGATACAGAAAAATTTAACACTCTCAATTTGGCTAAATACGCCTTACAAAATGAAGATAAAAATTATGCAATCGTTTTAAACGCTGCTGATGAAGCAGCAGTAGAATTATTCTTAAACAGAAAAATCACATTTGATAAGATATTTGACATACTGGAAAAATCAATCCATATTTTTGGAGGAAAAATGATGAATTCTATTTATGATGTAAAGAGTTTTACCAATGAGATAATAAAAAATATAAAAAAATATAAAGGAAACATATAATGGGTATTATTTACGGATTAATCGCCCTTGTTATTATTATTTTAATTCATGAAACGGGACATTTTTCTGTAGCAAAACTGTTTCACGTATTTGTAGAAAGGTTTTCCATCGGATTCGGTCCTGTTATATTAAGGAAAAAGGGAAAGGAAACAGAATACGTACTTTCTGCTATTCCATTGGGAGGATATGTAAAATTAAAAGGAGAAAATCCAGAAGAAGGAGAGAAAAAAGATTCAGATGAACGAGCATTCTACAACCAAAAATTATACAAGCGTTTTCTCATCATTCTCGCCGGTCCAATGTTCAACATACTATCTGCTGTATTGTTTTTTGCTATTGTATATGCCATTGGTGTTCCCACACTTAAATCAACAATAGGAGAAGTAAAAAAAGATGCTCCTGCTTATTATGCCAAAATACAAAAGGGAGATGAGATTATTGCTATAGATAAAAAGAATATAAAAACATGGGAAGAACTCTCCGTTATCATCAAAAAAAATGCAGGAAAAAGTATCACTCTAAATATCAAAAGGAATGGAAAAATAATAGAAACACCTATTACACCAAAACTTACCGAAGTAAAAGACCTTTTGGGTTACAAGAAAAAGGTAGGCATTATTGGCATTGCGCCCTCAGGAGAAACAATTATACAAAGACTGAATGTTTTTAAAAGTATAGAAAAGGGCGCTTGTAGAACAGTTTATATTGTAAAGATAACCATATTGGGTATTGTAAGGCTCATTGAAAGAGCCATTCCTGCTTCCTCGGTGGGTGGTCCTATATTAATCATTAACATTGCATCTAAGGCCGCAGCAGCTGGTTTCTCTACATTTTTGGCTTTAGCGGCTATAATCAGTATCAATTTAGGCATTTTGAATCTTTTACCTATCCCTATTCTTGACGGTGGGCATCTAACATTTCTCACTATAGAGGCTATAAGAAGAAAACCGGTTCCCTTAAATGTGCAGGTAATTGCACAAAATATCGGCTTAGCTATTCTAATTTTACTTATGGCGTTTGCTTTTTACAACGATCTATCCCGACTCTTTATAAAATAAAATGGAATGGATAAAGAGAAGAAAGACAAGGAAAATAAAGATAGAAAATGCATACATAGGAGGAGATGCACCCATTTCTGTCCAGTCCATGACTAAAACGGACACCAGAAATATCAAACAAACTCTCGGTCAAATAAACGAATTACATGAGGCAGGTTGTGAAATCGTAAGGTGTGCAATAATGGATGATGAAGCGGTAGCTGCCATAAAAGAAATAAAAAAGAAAAGTCCTGTACCTATAATTGCCGACATCCACTTCCAACATCATTTGGCAATCGCCTCTATAAATGCAGGGGTAGATGGAGTAAGAATAAATCCCGGAAATATCGGCTCCTGGGGAAAAGTAAGGGAAATAATAAGAGCAGCAAGGGACAAAAATATTCCTATTAGAATAGGCGTAAACTCAGGTTCTCTGGAAAAAAGTCTATTAGATAAATATGGATGGCCAACAGCTGATGCAATAGTAGAAAGCGCATATAACTGGGTAAGGAAATTTGAAGACGAAGGGTTCACATTAATGAAGGTATCTATAAAATCATCCGATGTAAAAACAACCATCATTACCAATGAAAAGATATCAAAACTTATAGATTACCCCATACACATTGGGCTTACGGAAGCAGGCCCTCTGCAAGAAGGGATAACAAAATCCGGTGTTGCTTTAGGTACTCTTTTAAGAGAAGGTATTGGAGATACAATCAGGGTATCCCTCTCAGAACATCCCGTAAAAGAAGTAGATGCAGCCTATGAAATCTTATCCTCCCTCCACTTAAGAAAAAAACATGGTATAGATATTGTCTCCTGCCCTACTTGCGGGCGCATACAGATAAATCTCATACCTCTTGTAGCTACGCTAAAGGAGAGATTATCTCATATTAAAAAACCCATTAAAATAGCTGTTATGGGTTGTATGGTCAATGCAATAGGCGAATCAAAAGAAGCAGATTTAGCAATCTGTGGTGGAAAAAAATTCGGATTAATCGCCGTTAAGGGAAAAATAAAAGAAAAAGTACCAGAACCGCAACTAATAGAAAAATTTGTCAAAGAAGTAGAAAATTACGCAAAGAATATCTCTAATGAAAAGAATTAAGAATCTTCTTCAAGATATTTCACAAAACAGATATTTCAACATTACTATAATAATAATTATCATTATTTCTCTCTTCTCTATAATAGCCTATGAGGGAGGGATAGCTACAGCAGGCTTAAAGATTCATTATAAAACGATTGAAAAATGTATATGCATTATTCTTTGTATAGAGTTTCTCTTAAGACTATGGTTGTCTCCCACCTTTAAATTTAGAACAATAACAAACATTTTATCATTCATTCCCTACTACATTTTACCTAAACCTTTTTCTTTCTTAATTATTATAAGCAGATTAATTAAAATAACATACCATAGCCATTTGTTTCCAGGAATGAAACCTGTCATAAAGAAAAGAACAACTGAAGCTATAACTCTATTCATAGTAATTCTCTTTGTGATCTTTTCATTCTCCATAGTCATATACCTTACTGAATATAAATCCAATGCCCAGTTTAAAACCATATTTGATTCTCTATATTGGGTTATACAAACCATACCAATGCTTGGTTATGGAGATATTACCCCCTCTACCCAAACCGGCAAAGTTGTCACTATTATACTCGTTATAATTGGAGTTTTAATACTCTCCATCATTACCAGCTTTATAACATCATTGTATATGGAATATATACTTAAATTTAAAAGCCTGCAGGAGGAAAAAATGAAGAAAGAAATCAAAAAACTAAAGAATCATCATATAATCTGTGGCTTCGGGAGACTGGGGAAAAATGTAGCAGAAGAATTGCATAAAAGAGATGTATCCTTTGTTATAATAGAAAAAGATAAAGAGAAAATGGAAAATAAGGGATATAAAACGATTTGTGGCGATGCAACAGAAGAAGAAACATTAAAAGATGCCAATGTAGGGCAAGCTTCCAGTATAATTATCCTCACCTCTTCCGATGCAGAAAATCTCTACATCACAATGACTGCAAGAGAGTTAAGCCCAAACTTAAATATTATCAGCCGCGCATCTGAAGAAGAAAGCAAAAAAAGACTAATTAAAGCAGGGGCAAATAAGATAATCTATCCTTATGAGATAAGCGCTTCCCGCATCGCCTATATAATCACCTCCCCCAAAGCAGCAGCATTCACCTTAGCTTTAAGGTCTACAACCGAAGAATTTAAGATAGCAGAAATCGACATAGAACAAAACTCAGCTTATGATGGTGTAAAAATAAAAGATTCACAAATAAGAGAGAAATTTAACATTATGATTATAGGAATAGTGGAAAAAGGGAAAACTCATTTTAATCCTTCTGCCCAAACAAGAATAAAAGGGAATTCCACTCTTATCTGCACAGGGCAAGAAGAAAATATAAAGCAATTTTGTTTATCTGTCTAAAAGGAATTCAAATAGACTTCTTTAAAAGCCTGTGAACAATTAAGATAAGTACACCTATAGTAATGCAAGCATCCGCAATATTAAAAGCCGGATAATGATGCATACCAATATGTAAATCAATAAAATCCGTCACATATCCAAAAAATAGCCTGTCTCTTAAATTTCCCAATGCTCCAGCCCCTAATAAACCCAACCCCACAGCAGTTATAGATGAAATTTTTCTTCCTTTAAGTAACATAACTATCACAATAGTAAAAACGATAATATTCACAGAAGAAAGTAAAATTCTCTTAAAAAAGATAGGAGAGGTGCCAAACAGACCAAATGCTATTCCACTATTTTCTACATACACTATATTCAGAAAGCCAGAAACAGATATGCAACTGGTCACGCCCAAAAAATGAGCCACCAATATTTTAGATATTACATCTAAAATAAAAAAGAAAACTATTAAATAAAAGGCAACATAGGTACTCTTCCACATCTAAGATTTTTTCTTAGAAAATTCCACTATGGATACAGGAGCTCCATCGCCCTTACGATAACCCAACTTAAAACAGCGCAAATATCCACCATTTACATCTGCAAATCGGGGACCAATCTCGGAAAAGAGTCTATCCACTACTTTCTTATGTGGTAAAATGCTTAAAGCCTGCCTTCGCGCAGACAGAGTTTCTTTTTTAGCCAATGTGACCAAACCACTAACAAAGCGCACCATTTCTTTAGCCCTGGCATCTGTGGTTGTAATGCGCTCGTTTAATATTATAGCTCGGGCTAAACTTCTCAGTAAAGCTTTCCTGTGTCCTGTGTTTACCCCCAGCTTTCTATAACCATGTTTATGACGCATCCTTTTCTCCCCTCTCTGCTTCTAATTGTTCTATCTTTGAAAGTGTCTTCTCGTCTATTTTCATGTCTAAACTCAATCCCAATTGATTCAAAGCATCTTTTATTTCCTTTAACGATTGTTTGCCAAAATTACGCGTGTCCAAAAGCTCACTCTCTGTTTTTTGCACCAATTCCAAAATGTGCTCTATGTTCTGAGCCTTTAAACAATTTGCTGCACGGGCGCTCAACTCCAATTCCCCCACTGTTTTTAATAAATTTTCATTAATCTCTGTCTCTTCTTCTATTTCCTCTTCGACTTTTTTTCCCGTTGTGGAAACGAATCGCGTAAAAAAACTAAGATAATCTTCTAAAATATACGCCGCCTTGCTTACTGCACTTTTTGGAGCTAATGTCCCATCTGTTTCTACCTCTAAAGTAAGTTTATCATAATCATAAAAACCACGATGCGTACTTTTCCCGGCATGATAAGCAACACGTTTTACAGGCGAAAACATAGCGTCTATAGGAATTAATCCCACTTCTTCCCTAACATTTTCTTTGGCTGGTTTATATCCCACGCCCTTTTCTAAAAGAAGGTTCATTTTAATTTCACTGTCTTCCATTAGAAAAGCAATATGATGAGTCTTATTTATTACCTCTATATCGTTAGATACAGCAATATCACCAGCCTTCAGTTCTCCGCCTCCTTTTTTTTCAATAAAAGCCTCACCCTCTGTAAAACTATCTGTCAATGCTTTAAAACGCACTTGCTTTAAATTCAATATAATAGCCAATACATCTTCCTTTACACCATGCAAAACGCTAAATTCATGCATTACTCCTTCTATCTTTGCCCCTACAATCGCAATACCAGGGATAGAAGAAAGAAGAACTCTCCTGATAGCATTCCCTAAAGTTACAGCATATCCTTTAGGAAGAGGCTGGATAATAAATTGTTCTACATTAGCATTCTCTTCAATACTTTTTATTTGAACAGCCAAAGGCTCTACCAAATAATTAAATGTTCGCTCCATTTTCTCCCCCATCTTAATTACTTAGAATACAACTCTACTACTGCATCCTCATTAAACGGAGGATTAACTTCTTCTGTCGAAGGTATATTCAACACAGTAAAGGTAAACTTATCAGCATCAACCTGAAGCCACGAAGGAATGCCTCTTTTTACAGCTTCTTCTATCCTTGCTTTTATAAAATCATTCTTTTTTGCCTCATCTATCAATGCAACAACATCAGCTTTTCTCAAAAGATAAGAAGGGATGTTTACCATCCGTCCATTCACCCTTACAAAACGATGCGAAATCATCTGCCTTGCCTGTCCCCTGGAGGTAGCAAATCCCACCCTGTAAAGCATATTATCCAAACGACTTTCTAGGATGCGAATAAGGTTTTCTCCTGTTCTGCCTTTTTCTCTCTTCGCCTTAAAGAAATATCTCCTAAACTGTCTCTCTCCCACAGCATAAATCGCCCGTGCTTTTTGCTTTTCCATAAGATGGGTTGCATAATCACTCATCTTCCTTCTCTGAAATCTTTCTTTACCGGGAGGATAAGGTCTCCTTTCAAAAGCACATTTTCCAGTTAGACACCTGTCCCCTTTTAAATACAGCTTTGCTCCCAACCGTCGGCACAATTTACACTCATCTTGCTTCTTCATATTCTACACCCTCCTCTTCTTGGGTGGTCTACAGCCATTATGAGGTATAGGTGTCACATCTTTGATGGATTTTACTTCTAATCCTGCCGCCTGTAGAGCCCTTATTGCTGTTTCTCTACCTCCTCCAGGACCTTTGATCATCACATCTACTTCCTTTAATCCGGCACTTAAAGCCTTTTTGGCTACAGACTCGGCAGTAACCTGGGCAGCAAACGGTGTTCCCTTTTTTGCCCCTTTAAAACCAGCTGTTCCCGCGCTGGCCCAGAAAAGACTATTGCCCATTTTGTCCGTAATGCTGATCAACGCATTATTAAATGTCGTTTGTATATGCGCTATCCCTCTTACCACTGCTACTTTTCTTATTCTTTTCTTAACCTTTTTTCTCTTATTTACCATAATATATTATCCCTTACCAATAGTTTTCCTTCTTCCTTTTCTTATTCGGGCATTGGTTCTGGTCCTTTGTCCTCTAACCGGCAAACCTCTCCTATGCCTTAACCCCCTATAACAACCTATATCCATCAAGCGTTTGATGTCTGTAGATATATCCCTTCGCAAATCTCCTTCTACCCTATACTCTCTTATTGCTTTTCCTAATTTCGTAATTTCATCATCTTTCAACTCATCTGTATGTTTATCAAGGCTAATACCTACTTTTTTTAATATTTCCATCGCTCTAGATCTACCAATACCATAAATATATGTAAGAGCTATTTCCATTCTCTTGTGTTTCGGCAGCTCTACCCCCACAATACGTGCCACATTTGCCTCCTAACCCTGTTTTTGTTTATGTTTGGGATTCTTACAAATAACCCTTACAACGCCTTTTCTCTTTATCACCTTACACTTACTACATATAGGCTTCACCGACGATCTTACTTTCATCAACTAATTCCTCCTACTTAAATCTATATACAATTCTCCCTCGATCGATGCTATAAGGGGAAATTTCTACCCTTACTCTATCCCCAGGCAAAATCTTTATAAAATGCATTCTCATCTTGCCGCGTACATGAGCCAAAATAACATGACCCTGCTTTAATTTTACACGAAACATCGCATTGGGCAACGATTCTATAACCTCTCCTTCAACCTCTATGGCTTTTTCTTTAGTCACTTAATATCCTCCATACCATCAACAGATACTTAAAATCATAGGTCCATTCTCTGTAATGGCAATTGTATGCTCAAAATGTGCAGATGGTTTACCATCCGCAGTAACCGCTGTCCAACCATCCTTCTTTATCTTAACCTTATATGTTCCTACATTCACCATCGGCTCTATCGCTATTGTCATTCCTACCACAAGAGGCAATTTGAGAGAAAAAAATGAAGGTACATAATTTAGCACCTCCGGGTCCTCATGTAAATTTCTACCTATACCATGCCCCGTGAAATCTCTCACCACAGAAAAACCCTCTCTATGAACAGTTTCCTCTATTGACCTTGATATATCAAGCAGAAAGTTGCCCGGCTTCGCCTGTTCTATTCCCGCATATAGAGCATTTTCTGTAACCTTCAATAGCTTTTTATTCTCATCCGAAATTTTACCTATCGCAACGGTAATCGCCGAATCTCCATAAAAATCGTCAAAAATTAAACCAAAATCCAAACCAACAATATCCCCTTTATGCAAACTAACTTTTCTCGATGGTATGCCATGTACAATGCCCTCGTTTATAGAAGTGCAGAGCGCTTTAGGGAAACCATTATACCCTTTAAATGCAGGACGAGCATTCCTTTTTTTTGCTTCTTTTTCCGCTATCTCATTCAAATACTCTGTAGTAACACCTTCCTTTGCCTTTTCTTTTAATACACACAACACCTCTGCTACCATTCTATTTACTATGGCCATTTTTTTTATCTCTTCTTCTGTCTTAGTTATGACCATTAAACCCCTGCAAAATATCTTTCACTTTTTCAAATATCCGCTCTACCTTTCCCGTTCCATCTATAGTATACAATTTATCCTGCTTTTTATAAAAGTTTATCAGCGGAGCAGTGCTGTCCCGATAAACCTCAATTCTCCTTCTTACTGTTTCCTCATTATCATCATCCCTTCTAATGAGACTTCCTCCACATTTATCGCAAATACCTTCTTCAAGAGGCGGATTGTAACTCACATGATAGACTGTTCCACACTTTTCACATACTCTTCTTCCCGTAAGTCTTTTAACAATTTCCTCTTCCGACACATCAAACAGAAACACCACATCTAATTGTAAATTACCCTGTAAAAACATATTTTCAAGACTCGCTGCTTGAGACAAAGTGCGTGGAAAACCATCTAAGATAAACCCTTCTGCGCAATCCTCTCTTTTGATCCTTTTCTTTATCATCTCAATAATTAAGTCATCAGAAACAAGCTCTCCCTTATCCATGAAAGTCTTCGCTGTTCTCCCCAAATCTGTTTGTTCTCTTACTTCATTTCTCAACAAATCACCCGTAGAAACCAAGGGAATATGTAAATACTCTGATATCAATATCCCTTGTGTCCCTTTACCCACACCGGGCGACCCTAAAAGTACAACAATCATATCATACCCTCTTTTTCTTTAAAAAACCAGAATAACTACGCATAAACAAGTGAGATTCTATTTGCATAATAGTATCCAACCCCACTTGGACCACAATGAGTAAAGCCGTACCACCAAAATAGAACGGCACATTAAACCTCTTCATCAAAAGCCACGGCAATATACATATAAGGGAAAGATAAATACCTCCCACAAAAGTAAGGCGGGTAAGTATCCAATCCAAATAGTCTGCCGTAGCTTTACCTGGTCTTATCCCTGGGGTAAAGCCCCCATTTTTCTTCAAGTTATCCGCTACATCCTTTGGATTAAATACAATCGCCGTATAAAAATATGCAAAAAAGAAAAGAAGTCCTATATAAACAAAACTGTAAATAAGACTCCCTGGCGAGAAAAAATCAACTATTTTCCGAACAGCAGGGATAGGCAAAAATGTAGTCAAAGTTGCAGGAAAAAGGATGATAGAAGAGGCAAATATGGGTGGAATAACTCCAGAGACATTGACCTTTATAGGCAGATAACTGGATTGCCCCCCATACATTCTCTTACCTACCATCCTACGCGGATACTGGATGGGTACCCTTCTCTGGGCAAGTTCCACATAAATCACAAAGGCAATAACAGCCAGTGCTAATATTAGTATAATTAAAACAACTAACGCCGACATTTCACCAGCACTCACCAACCTAAATGTGTTACCAAATGCTGCTGGCATACGCGCTACAATACCTGCAAATATAATCAACGAAATACCATTACCAATCCCTCTCTCCGTAATCTGTTCTCCTATCCACATGAGAATCATGGTGCCTGTAGTAAGCATAATAGATGCAAAAACGACAAAAGAAACACCGCTGTAGATAACAACTGGTGCACCACCAGGACCATGCATTGCCTGTAATCCAATACTTATGCCCGTAGCCTGAACAAAGGATATGATCACCGTGCCATATCTGGTATAAGTAGATATCTTTCTCCTTCCTTCTTCTCCGCTTTTTTTTAATCTGGCAAGTTCAGGATTTACAGCAGTTAAAAGCTCCAATATGATTGCTGCACTAATGTAAGGCATTATACCCAGCGAAAATATACTGAATTTACTCAGCGCATCTCCGGAAAACATATTGAATAAACCAAGAACTGTGCCGCTGGCTTGTGTAAAGATCTGCGCCAGCACATGCGCATCCACTCCTGGAGCGGGAATATGAGCACCGAGTCTGAACACCACGAGCATAATCAAAGTGAAAAATAAACGATTGGTCAGTTCGGGAACATTGAAGATATTCTCATAAGATGACGAATTCATCCTATTTCCTCTGTTATTCCCCCTGCCTTCGCTATTTTTTCCCTTGCTGTCTTAGAAAACTTATCTACCCTCACTGTAAGACACTTCGTTACCTCACCTTTTCCTAATATTTTCACAGGCAATTTTCGCCTGACAATCTTCTTTTCTCTTAAACTCTGTATAGAAACCTCTTCCCCTTCAGAAAAATTCTCATCCAATGTCCCCACATTTACAACGACAACTTCTTTTCTAAATATATTTCTAAACCCTCTTTTGGGCACTCTTCTTATTAAAGGTGTCTGCCCTCCTTCAAAATACGGACCTTTTGCTCCTCCACTCCTCGCTTTTTGTCCCTTCGTTCCTCTACCCGATGTTTTACCCCATCCGCTCGCTCTACCCTTTCCTAATCTTTTGCTGTTTTTAACAGTTTTCACCAACTCACTTAATTTCATCCATTTCCTCCACTGAAAGCATAAAATCCACCTTCTTAATCATACCTCTCACCGCTGGTGTATCTTCTTTAACTGTAAAATGATGGGGCTTTTTCAAACCCAAAGACAAAACTGTCTCTCTTGTTTTTTTTCTCTGCCCAATAAAACCTTTTTTAAGCGTTATTTTAAGTTTACTCATGCTTTTCCCCATAACGATTCCTGAATATTTCCTCAGGAGAACGCAGAACTCTCAATGCTTCTATCGTAGCATGCGCTAAATTATGTGGATTATTCGAACCCAAAGATTTGGTGATAACATCTTTAATCCCGCAAGCTTCCACCACTGCTCTTACTGCCTTGCCAGCAATAATCCCATGTCCTTCAGGAGCGGGTTTCAATAAAACCTTACCTGAACCATTTCTAACTATAACTTGATAAGGAATAGTGGCCTTTTCCGTTAAGGGAACAGTTATCATGTCTCTCTTTGCCCTTTCTACTGCTTTTCTTATAGCTTCAGGAACTTCTTTCGCCTTACCCATGCCTATACCCACTTTCCCTTTTTTGTTCCCTACCGCAACTAAAGCGTTAAACCTAAATCTCCTTCCTCCCTTAACTACTTTTATTACCCGTCCTACCTTTATTAAATACTCCTCAAATTCTTTCTCTTCCCACATTTTTCGCTCCTAAAAGTTTAAGCCTTCCTTTCTCGCCGCATCAGCTAAAGCCTTAATCCGCCCCCGGTAAATATAACCATTTCTATCAAAAACAACAGTATCAATACCATTTTCCAAAGCCCTTTTAGCAACCATCATTCCCACACCTTTAGCAGCTTCTACATTATTTGCCCTAACTTTACAATCTTTGTCTATAGTAGATGCACAAACAAGTGTGCGACCTTCGCTATCATCAATAAGCTGAGCATAGATATGCTTCAAGCTTTTATATACACACAACCTCGGTCTTTCTACCGTCCCTTTTACCTTCTCTTTTATTCTCAATTTTCTCTTGTTGCGCATTTTATTTCTATCATTAACTTTCAGCATACGCTTGCTTACCTCCTGCCTTACCTGCTTTTTTCCTCACTACTTCATCCTTATATCTTATTCCTTTACCTTTATAAGGCTCAGGTGGTTTAAATCCACGAATCTCGCTGGTAACCTGGCCCACAACCTGTTTGTCTATGCCATCTACATAGATTATATTACCCTGCTTATTAACCTTTATAGCAACACCTTGAGGAATATGATACACAATCTCATGAGAAAAACCTAAATGTAAAACAAGATCATTCCCTCTTACTTCTGCTTTGTACCCTATACCTACAATAGTCAGCACCTTCTCATACCCCTTATGCACGCCTTCCACCATATTAGCAACAATACTTCTTGTCAAACCATGAAGAGCTTTTGCTTTTTTATCCTCGCTCAGCTTTTCTACATATAACGAGTTTTCTTCTTTTCTTATCTTTACATACTGTGCCGGATAATCCCACTGAAGAGAACCTTTTTCCCCTTTTACCGACACATTTTCTCCTTTAATATCCACTTCTACCTTATCAGGTATTGGGATAGGTTTTCTACCAATAAGAGACATTAAAACACCTCACAAATCAACTCTCCGCCTACCCGCAGTCTCTTGGCTGTTTTATTTGAAATAATACCCTTACTTGTACTTAATATTGATACACCCAGACCATTCATAACATAGGGAATTTCACTATACCGAACATATACTCTTCTCGATGGTTTACTTATTCTCCTAAGTAAACTGATTGTCGGTTTATCCTTGCCTATATACTTCAAATAGACCCTTGCCATATTTCTCTTATCTTCCAACACCTTAAAATCGCTTATAAATCCCTCTTTTTTTAATACCTCGCAGACACTCAATACAACTCTATTCGATAAAAGATCCACACTTTCCATTTGTCGCGCCAATGCATTCTTTATTCGTGCCAAACCATCACTAATTCTATCCATACCTATCCTCTTTAATTACCAGCTCGCTTTCCTTACTCCTGGTATCTCCCCTTTTGAAGCAAGATTTCTAAAACATATTCTACATATACCAAACTTTCTCAGATACCCTCTGGACCTTCCACAGATACCACATTTATTTCGATATCTTACCTTAAACTTTTGTGCCTTCTTCATCTTCTCTATAGATGCTTTCCGCGCCATATCATCTCTCCTTATTCCTTTTTAAATGGCATACCAAAAGACTCTAATAAAACGCGGCATTCCTCATCTGTCTTTGCCGTCGTCACAATACTGATACCCATGCCATGCACCTTCTGTACCTTGTCATAATCTATTTCTGGAAAAACTAATTGCTCTGTCAAACCCAGAGAATAGTTCCCTCTACCATCAAAGCTCTTTGTAGAAACTCCCCTAAAATCTCTCACTCTTGGCAAGGTAAAATTGATCAACCTATCAAGAAAGTCATACATTTTCTCTCTTCTCAACGTCACCCTGCAGCCAATGGGCATACCCTTCCTCAGCTTAAAAGCAGCTATAGATTTTCTGGCGCGAGTAATCACACCTCTCTGGCCTGTAATGGCTGCTAACTCATCCAAGGCACTATCTAAGAGTTTTATATCTTGCACGCCTTCTCCCATACCTACATTAACTACAATCTTTACTAAGCGAGGTGACTGCATCACATTTTTATAAGAAAACTCTCTCGTCATCATAGGAATTATCTTTTCAGTATAAACACTAAAAAGCCGCGGTATGTATCTCTCTGCCATTAGATTGTCTCCCCACATTTTCTGCAATACCTTACCTTCTTGCCATCCTCCAAAAACTTGTAACCAATGCGTATTCTCTTCGAACAATGAGGACAAACAAGCATAATATTAGAAATGTCTATAGGCGCTTCTTTTTCTATAATGCCGCCTTTAGAGGTAGCCGAAGGTTTAGTGTGTTTCTTGACAATGTTAATGCCCTCTACGGTCACTGCATTTTTCTTAGAAATAAAACTGAGAATCTTTCCCCTTTTCCCTCTATCCTTACCCCTAATTATTTCCACCTCATCAGTTTTTCTTAATTTAGTTTTCATCCTAAAGCACCTCTGGAGCAAGCGATATAATCTTCATAAAATTCCTTGCTCTTAATTCTCTAACTACCGGCCCAAAAATACGGCTGCCTATGGGCTCACCTTTATCATCTATAATCACCGCTGCATTATCATCAAACTTTATATAACTCCCATCCACTCTTCTAAATTCTTTTTTGGTTCTTACCACTACCGCTTTAACCACATTTCCTTTTTTTACTTTACCCTCAGGAATTGCTTTCTTCACTGCAGCCACAATAACATCCCCTGCACGAGCATATCTCCGCATCGTTCCACCAAGCACCTTTATACACATAATTTCTTTAGCACCAGAGTTATCTACTACCTTTAATTTTGTCTGCATTTGAATCATTTTTAAGCTCCTTGTGTCCCTTCTTAGCAATTTGCACTATTCTAAATCTCTTGTCCTTAGATAAAGGCCGACATTCCTCAATACTTATTACATCACCTTCACTAGAGCTGTTATATTCATCATGAACCTTGTATTTTTTCTTTCTTTTTACATACTTTCCAATTTTACTTAGTTTCATTAGCCTTTCTATTAAAACCACCCTTGTTTTGTCCATCTTATCGCTTATCACCACACCCTTAAGCACCTTCTTCGCCATTAATTACTCCCTTTCTCTCTTAAAACGGTAAGTATTTGTGCAATTCCTCTCCTTATATTACGAAACCTCTTGGGGTTTTCCAACTGTTCTACATTCTTTCGCAAGCGTAAATTAAAAAGCTCTTGTTTTAAATCCTGCAATTTCTTATTTAATCCTTCAGTATCCATTTCTCTAATTTCTCTACTCTTCATATACTCTGTTCCTTAACAATTCTTGTAGGTATACCAAGTTTATAAGAAGCTAACTTCAATGCTCTTACAGCTTTTTCTTCCGATACGTTCCCTACCTCATACAATATACGGCCAGGCTTCACTGGAACAACCCATACTTCAGGAGAACCTTTGCCTTTTCCCATCCTTGTCTCGGCAGGTTTTTTCGTAAGAGGAAAATAGGGGAAAATACGAATCCATACCTTTCCCTCCCTCTTTAAATATCTTGTTATAGCAACACGAGCAGACTCTATCTGTCTATTTGTTATCTCCCCTCTGCCCATTGCCTTCAATCCAAATTCACCAAATGTCACATTAGAGCCACGAACAGAAACACCTGTCAAGCTCCCTCTTTTACGCTGGTATTTTCTATACTTTGTTCTGCGAGGCATTAACATCTTTCTCTCCTACTCTCAGTCCTCTTTGAATATCCATGCTTTAACACCAATAACTCCTGCTGTAGTGAGGGCCTCGGCAAAACCATAATCAATGTTTGCTTTAAATGTCTGTAATGAAACTCTCCCTTCCTGTCGCCACTCACAGCGAGCCATCTCTGCACCACCTAATTTTCCTGAACATTTAATTTTTATTCCACACGCACCAGCCTTCTCCGCTAAACGCATCACCTTCTTTAATACTCTTCTATACGGCATTCTCTTTTCTATCTGTAACGCAACATTTTCCGCAACAAGTTGAGCATCAGCCTCCGGTTTATCTACTTCCCTTACATTTATAGTAACATTACACGATGTTAAACCGCTGACCAATTTTTTAAGCTTTTCTATCTCACTACCCTTCTTACCAATCATAATACCCGGCCGAGCAGCATATAGGCTTAATGTCATTTTGTTTCCTTTACGTTCTATCTCTATTTTAGATAATCCAGCGTAGTACGATCTTCTCTTTACTACTTTCCTGATATTATAATCCTCAAGCAAATTTTCCTTCAACCCTTTCGCTACAAACCAACGGGAGGTCCAATTCTTATTAATTCCTACTCTCAAACCTATCGGGTTTACCTTTTGTCCCAAAATATCCCCCTATTTCTCACTCAGCTCGATTTTTAGATTACTTGCTCTCTTCACAATCTTTCCTGCTCTCCCTCTTGCTCTTGGTCTAAACCTCTTCATCTTTAAACCATCATCTGCAACAACCTTGGAAATATAAAGTTTGTCAACATCTACTCCTACATTCTCAGCGTTGGACAATGCACTCTGTAAGAGTTTCCTTAAAATGAAAGAGGCTTTGCGAGGAGAAAACTTCAACATAATCAAGGCTCTCTCCACACTCTGGCCTTTTATAAACGAAATCACTTCCCTTACTTTTCGCGGCGATATTCTTGCTCCTTTTAAATAAGCCCTTACTTCCATAATTATGCCTCACCTACGTGCTTGCCAACTGTACCTTTATGTCCTTTAAACACTCGTGTAGGAGCAAACTCTCCCAATCTATAACCAACCATATTTTCCGTAACATATACAGGTATAAATTTTCTCCCATTGTGTACAGCAAATGTAAATCCCACAAATTCAGGCAAAATCTCACTTCTTCTAGACCATGTTTTTATTATCCCTTTCTTTTTACCATCTTTTATCTTAAGCACTTTTTTATACAATTTCTGGTCTATATAAGGACCCTTTTTAGACGATCTACCCATTGTTTCTCCTCCTTATAATAAACCTATCCGTGCGTTTGTTCTTTCTCGTACGATATCCTTTCGTGGGTACACCCCAAGGAGTAACAGGCGTTCCTCCCGTACCGCTTTTTCCTTCCCCGCCTCCGTGAGGATGATCAACAGGATTCATTGCCACGCCACGAACCTTAGGTCTCCTTCCTAAATGACGCAATCTTCCTGCCTTTCCATAAACTATGTTGCTCTGATCTGTATTCCCTACCTGTCCTACCGTCGCATAAGCATTTTCGTGTACCATTCTCATTTCACCGGAAGGTAATTTGAGAAAAACATATCTTTTCTCCTTGGCCATAATTTGAGCATAACTTCCTGCACTCCGCGCCAATTTCGCGCCACCGCCTGGATAAAGTCCAATATTGTGCACCATAGTTCCTGCTGGAATTTTTCTCAGTGGAAGTGCATTGCCCACCTTAATCTCCACATTTTCTCCTGATTCTACAACATCGCCTACCTTCAAACCTAAAGGGGCAATGATATACCGCTTCTCGCCCGTTACATATGAGACAAGCGCAATGTATGCACTTCTGTTAGGATCATATTCAATAGATTTTATCTTTCCCTCAATATTATAATTATCTCGCTTAAAATCTATTATCCTATACAATCTTTTATGTCCTCCGCCTCTATGTCGTACGGTAACTCTACCCAGATTATTTCTCCCGGAATGCTTCTTGATGGAAACAAGAATGGACTTCTCCGGTTTTACCTTTGTCAGTTCACCAAAATCACTTACGCTCATTCCGCGCCTGCCAGGAGTAGTAGGCTTGTAAACTTTAACACCCATTATATCCTCACAAATCCTTAATCTGTTGTCCTTGCTTCAGTGACACAATAACCTTTCTTGTATTAGGTCGCCTACCCCGAATATTATGAAACAATCTCTTTTTACCTTTTATATTCATTATATTAACTTTTTCTACCTGCACTTTAAATATTTTTTCTACAACTTTTCTCACATCTACCTTTGTAGCTTTCTTGTGCACTATAAACACGTACTTTCCTTCTTCCCTGTCTCTTGTGGATTTTTCTGTAACTTTTCTCCCTTTTATAATATTCCATACATCCATCTAAACTCCCTTCAACATCTCTGGTAACAGCTTTTGAGGAACAACAATCTTTTTATACCTTAAAATATCATAAACATTAACACTGTGCGATTCCTTTAATTCTATCTTTTCTATGTTTCTCATAGAAAGTATAGAATTAACCATATCATTATTTACAACAACCAAACCCTTTTCTACACCTAAATTCTTTAAAGTCAAACAGGCTTCTTTTGTCTTCGGTGAAGAAAAATCAAGCTCCTCCACCACAATTAAATCACCATCTGTAATCTTTTGTGACAGAGCCCACAGGTAGACCTTTTTTTTCTCTTTCTTGTTCACCTTTTGTTTATAGGTACGAGGCTTCGGACCAAAACATACACCACCACCTACCCATAGAGGTGAACGAATAGAACCTGCCCGCGCTCTTCCCGTTCCTTTTTGCCTCCAGGGTTTTCTCCCTCCACCGGATACATCACCCCTGGTTTTAGAAGAAGCTGTTCCTCTTCTCTTATTCGCCAAATACGCTTTTACTATCCTACTCACGCATAGAGAAGAAACATTGCCAACATTAATATTTATATCTACCTCTCCTTTTTTATTCCCCTGCTTGTTCAACACATCTATTTTCATTGTTGCTTCCCTTTCAATATCTTAACCCAACTGCCGCTTCCGCCTAGCACATTACCTTTAAGACCTATAATACTATTTTCATTGTCTACAAAAACAACCCTTGAAGTCTTTATTGTAACCTTCTTATTCCCATAGTGGCCTGCCATCTTCTTCCCCTTAATCACCCTTCCTGGATATTCACACATACCTATAGAACCTGGTTTTCTATCCATCATTCCACCATGAGAAGCGGGTCCACCGTGAAAACCGTGTCTTTTCATAGTACCAGAAAATCCCTTTCCTTTGCTATATCCTTGAATTCTTGCAGTTTCTCCCACCTTGAATATATCCACGCCTATCACATCACCTATTTTAAACTCTTCGATATTTTGATACTTAAATTCTCTCAGCATGCGCTTATATGGTACATTCTTCTTCTTAAAATAACCAACTAGGGACTTGTTCAATTTGTTTTCTTTAACATCACTAAAGCCTAACTGTAATGCACAGTAACTATTTTTTTCTTGCGTTTTAATATCAACTACAGTCCCCGGTTCTACTTTCAAAAGCGTTACAGGAATCGCAGAATCGCTTTCGAAAATTTGAGTCATCCCCATTTTCCTTGCCATAAGACCTATCACAGTTTCACCTCTATATCCACACCTGCAGGTAAATCTATCCTCATCAATGCATCCACTGTCTGTTCCGATGCATCTAAAATATCCATAAGCCTCTTATGAATTCTTATCTCGAACTGCTCTCTTGATTTCTTGTTCACAAACGGCGAACGCAAAACTGTGTAACGAGATATCCTTGTAGGCAAAAGCACTGGTCCTTTTATCTTTGCCCCCGTATTTCTTGCCGTTTCCGTTATATCCTTTACGGACTTGTCTAAAAGCCTACTATCATAGGACTTTAATCTTAACCTTATTTTTTGCGACATAAAAAACTCCTGTTGGAGTTTTCTAAGCTCAAATCTATGATCTGTGCCATAATCTATATCACTCCAAAATCTTGGTAACTACACCAGCGCCTACTGTCTTTCCGCCTTCCCTTATAGCAAACCGCGTTCCTTCCTCAGAAGCAATAGGAGCAATAAGCTCTGCTTCTACTTCAATGTTATCACCAGGCATGATCATCTCTACCCCTTCGGGTAATTTTATCACTCCTGTTACATCCGTTGTCCGCACAAAGAATTGAGGACGGTATCCTGTAAAGAACGGTGTGTGTCTACCACCTTCTTCTTTAGTTAAAACATAAGCCTGTGCCTTGAACTTAGTATGAGGAGTAATGGACCCCGGTTTGGCCAATACCATTCCCCTTTCCACCTCATTCTTTTTTATTCCTCTCAATAACACTCCGATATTATCTCCTGCCCTTCCTTCATCCAATATTTTTCTGAACATCTCCAGAGATGTTGCTACTGTTTTTCTGGTAGGTTTAAATCCTACCATTTCTACCTCGTCTCCAGGATGAATAATTCCTCTTTCCACTCTGCCCGTGACTACCGTTCCTCTTCCAGAGATAGTAAATACATCCTCAATAGGCATAAGGAAAGGTTTGTCAACATCTCTCACCGGTGTCTTTATATACTCATCCACCGCTTTCAACAAATCCCAGATCGCCTTGGTATATTCATTTTCTTCACCTTCCGGTGTTTCCAAAGCCTTCAAGGCAGACCCTCTTATAACCGGCAGATCATCTCCGGGATAACCGTACTTGGTCAAAAGTTCTCTGGTCTCCATCTCTACCAGATCTATCAATTCTGGGTCATCCACCATGTCTGTTTTGTTTAAAAACACAACTATATAAGGCACCCCTACCTGACGGGCTAAAATTATATGCTCTCTGGTCTGTGGCATAGGACCATCAGCGGCTGATACCACCAATATCGTTCCGTCCATCTGGGCTGCACCGGTAATCATATTCTTAACATAATCCGCATGCCCGGGACAATCGATATGTGCATAGTGCCTGTTCTCCGTTTCATACTCAATATGAGCAATATTGATAGTCAAGCCTCTGCTCTTCTCCTCTGGAGCTTTATCTATTTCATTATAACCGATATAATTTGCCCACCCCTTAGCAGCTAAAACCTTGGTAACAGCCGAAGTAAGTGTTGTTTTTCCATGATCCACATGTCCAATCGTGCCTATGTTCACATGGGGTTTTTTACGCACATATTTTTCCTTTGCCATAAAATCCTCCTTTATAGTCCTTGCAACCCAAACCTTTGATTTGTATTATAAAAAACTCTATTTTTGAAGTCCATAAGTCCTCCTACAACCCTTTTATCTTTTCCACAATGTTTTTAGAAACTTCCTCATAATGATCAAATTGCATCACATATGTTCCTCTTCCCTGCGTAAGAGAACGCAAGTTTGTCGCATATACAAACATTCCCGAAAGCGGAATGAATGCCTTGACTATTTTCTGTTCTCCTCTTTCCTCTACGCTCCACACTCGTCCTCGTCGTGCATTGATATCTCCCACAACATTACCTAAATGTTCCTTGGGAACATTTACCTCTATAGCCATAATAGGCTCTAAAAAGTAAGGATCAGCTTTCTTCATTCCCTCTTTAAAGGCAATAGAAGCTGCAATTCTAAAAGCTATATCAGAAGAATCAACCACATGATAAGAACCATCAATCAAAGTAACCTTAACTTTAACCACAGGATAACCCGCTAAAACACCAGACTCTATTGCTTCTTGCAAGCCTTTTTTAACAGACGGGATAAACTCCTTTGGTATATCACCACCATGTATAGCATTAACAAACTCAAACCTCTTATCCTTTTTTAGGGGTTCAATCCTTAAAACAACATGTCCGTATTGTCCCCTGCCACCTGTTTGTCTGACAAATTTTCCCTCCTGCCGTTCCACACATTTTCTTATAGTTTCCTTATAAGCTACTTGAGGTTTGCCTACATTTACTGACACATGCTGCTCTCGACGCAGACGATCGACGATTATAGCCAAATGCAGCTCGCCCATTCCTGATATTATTGTCTGTCCCGTTTCCACATCACATCTTACATGAAATGTAGGATCCTCGTCAGCCATGTATTTTAACGCCAGAGAAAGCTTCTCTTGATCAGCTTTCGTCTTTGGCTCAACCGCTACAGAAATTACAGGTTCAGGAAATTTCATCGACTCAAAAACAACCCTTTTATTTTCATCACATAGTGTATCACCAGTGAAAGTATGTTTTAATCCAACGACCCCTACTATATCTCCCGCATACATTGTGTCTACATCTATTCTCTTGTTAGAATGCATGCGCAAAACTCTTCCTACTCGTTCCTTGATATCTCTAGTGGAATTATACACATAACTACCTACCTTCATCGTACCAGAATAAATCCGTAAGTATACCAACCTACCCACAAAAGGATCATTAACTATCTTAAAAACCAAAGCAGAAAAAGGTTCGTTATCATCAGCCCCTCTCTCTATTACTTCTCCCGTTAAAGGATTAAAACCTTTCATAGGAGGAACATCTCCGGGCGAAGGAAGAAAATCCGCAACAGCATCTAAGAGTGGCTGTACGCCCTTGTTTTTAAAAGCACTACCACATAAAACAGGGATAACTTTCCCCGTCAAAGTAGCTTTTCTTGTAACCCTTTTCGCCTCTTCTTCACTTATATCTTTCCCTTCTATATATTTTTCCATAATTGACTCATCAAAATCAGCCAACACCTCTATTACTTGTTGCCTTGTTTTTTCTACCTTTTTCTTTAGCTTTTCTGGAACCTCACGAACAGAAAACTGCATTCCTAATTTATCTAAATCCCAAACATAGGCTTTCCTATTTATTACATTCACCACACCCACAAAACTATCTTCTTCTCCTATTGGTATTTGCAAAGGTAACACAGTTGCACCCAACTTCTGTCTCACATCATCTACCGCCCGAAAATAATCTGCACCTATTCTGTCCATTTTATTCACAAAAGCAATACGCGGCACATTATACCGGTCCGCTTGTCTCCATACTGTTTCCGACTGCGGTTCCACCCCTGATACGCCACAAAACACACCTATCGCTCCATCCAAAACTCTCAAAGACCTCTCTACTTCTACCGTAAAATCCACATGTCCTGGAGTGTCAATGATGTTTACACAACATCCCCTCCAAAAACAAGTGGTAGTAGCAGCAGTAATGGTAATCCCTCTTTCTCTCTCTTGCTCCATCCAATCCATAACGGCTGTCCCTGAATCTACTTCGCCCATCTTATGTGAAACGCCGGTATAAAAAAGCATTCGTTCCGTGGTTGTTGTTTTGCCAGCATCTATATGAGCAATTATTCCTATATTGCGTATTTTGTCCAATGAATGTAATCTTCCCATATTCCAACATCACCACCTGTAGTGAGCAAAAGCCCTATTCGCTTCCGCCATCTTATGTACATCCCCTCTCTTTTTAGCCGCGCCACCCTTACCTTCGCTGGCATCCAATATCTCATTCGCCAATTTCTCAAACATCCTTTTCTCGTGCCTTTTTCTTGCATAGCCAACCAACCATCGAACAGCCAAGCTTCTCTGCCTAGAAGCTCTCACTTCCACTGGTACCTGGTAAGTAGCCCCACCTACTCTACGCGGCCTCACCTCTAATCGAGGCATAATGTTGGACATTACTTTTTTTAAAACTTCCATCGGATCCTGTCCTGTTTTATCTTTCACAATATCCATCGCTTTATAAAATGCCCTTTCAGCAACCGTCTTTTTACCATCCCACATTATATTATTTATAATTTTAGCTACCAATACACTTTTATAAATAAGGTCAGGAGAAATACTCCTCTGCTCTGCCCTTCGCCTTCGCATAAACTACACTCCACTCTTTGGTTTCTTCGCACCATATTTAGATCTTCCCTGTTTTCTATCCTCAACTCCTCCCGTATCCAAAGCACCTCTCACTACATGATACCTCACTCCCGGTAAATCTTTCACTCTGCCTCCTCTTACCAAAATGATAGAATGCTCCTGTAAGCTATGACCTTCTCCGGGAATGTATGCGGTTACCTCAGCGCCACTGGTCAACTTCACCCTCGCCACTTTCCTTAAAGCAGAATTTGGCTTCTTCGGTGTTGTTGTATACACCCTTATGCAAACACCTCTTTTCTGAGGGCAGCCCTCCAGCGCCAACATTTTTTTGCTTTCTTTTTTGTTTCTTCTTCCCTTTCTAATTAGTTGATTAATCGTTGGCATCTTTCCTCCTTTTAAAAAACAAAGCGGTTGTAACGGTATCAACAAAAAGCTTATTTGTCAAGTGTTTTTGGTACAATGCCTATCTCGTCAAATCGCCTTTGACCCGTACCTGCAGGAACCAACCGCCCCACAATCACATTTTCCTTCAATCCCTTAAGAAGATCTATTGCTCCAGAAATACTGGCTTCTCTGAGCACTCGTGTTGTCTCCTGAAATGAAGCGGCAGAAACAAAGCTCTCCGCACTCAACGCCGCTTTCGTAATTCCCAAAAGGATAATCCTTCCTATAGCAGGTTTCTTTTCGTCCTCTATCATCTTCAGGTTTTCTTTCATAAACCTAAACCTATTAACCATCTCATCTTCCATAAACCCTGTATCTCCTGCGTCTTCTACTATCACCTTAGAAAGCATTTGCCTTACAATTATCTCTATATGTTTGTCATTTATGTTCACTCCTTGCAATCTATAAACCTGCTGAACTTCATTTAGCAAATGCTTTTGCAATTCCCTCTCGCCCAATATCTCTAAAATGTCATGTGGGTCTACCACTCCATCTGTCAAGGGTTCCCCCATTTCTACTCTATCTCCCGGATACACAAGCAATCTCTTGTCACGAGAGATAGCATATTCTTTTCTCGTTCCTCCAGTAGAGGTCACAACAAGCATTCTCTTGCTTTTTATCGTCTTACCATAAGAAACTATACCATTTATTTCAGTAACTACTGCTGCGTTCTTTGGTACTTTTGCTTCGAACAATTCATTTGCTCTGGGCAGTCCACCTGTTATATCCGTTGTCTTTATCAATTCCTTAGGAATTTTTCCCATCTCGTCTCCTGCCTTAACATAATCACCATCGTTCTTAAGGAGAATCGTTCCTGTAGGAAGATAATAGACAGCTTCCTCATCTATACCCGGCAATTTTTTTACATTACCATCTTTATCAACAATGGCAATACGAGGGCGAAGAAGGGGATCACGAGATTCAATAATTATCTTGTTCCTTAGGCCTGTTACCCTATCTATATCTTCTTTAAAAGTACTGCCCTGTTCTATATCTAAATATTTTATATATCCTTCAACACTCACTAAAATAAAGTCACTATATGCATCCCATTCAGAAAGAACACAAACAGATTTAAACAACTCCGGGTCACTTTCAAATCTTTGTTTTGCTTTCTCATCATTGAACCCTACAATAAGTTCGCCCGGCTTAACTGTACTTCCTTTTCTTACATATATAATAGATCCTCTTGGAATATAATGTCTCTCAACAATTTCATTGTCTTTCTTTATAAAAATATGCGTTCCATGCCTGTTCACCACCCCCTGATGAAAATCATCTATTTCTATCAATTTATTACCGGATAAGGCATAAAGACAAACTTCTCCCCCCTCCTCTACGCGTACAAAACGTTTAAGTGTTTCACCTTTATTTACATGAATCCTCGAGCCATAAGGGATCTTGCGTGGCACATCCCATACCTCCAATATCCTCTCTGCCAGCAAAGTACCAGAAGATGTAACAGCCCCATCTTTTACTGTAAACATAAATTTACCTATAGCCTCTGCGCCGCTGCCAAATACATCCTTCTCTGTAACAAAATCTACTTTTTTTAAAGTATAATTTTCATTATCACCTACTGCTATATTATAGTTCACAGTATCTTCAGTAATCTTTACTTTTCCACTGTTTACAGCTATTATTTGCGGTTCCGTCACCAGTACATAAGCATCCCTTCTAGAAAGAACAATACGCTCTTTGCTGGAATTTTCAGCAATCTCCAAATTGCAAAACCTGACAATGCCTGCTCGAGATGTTTCTGCACTCATCTTTTCCCCTGTTTTGCTCGCCGTTCCCCCAATGTGAAAGGTTCTTAAGGTAAGCTGTGTTCCCGGCTCACCTATAGATTGAGCAGAAATAATACCCACTGCCTCTCCTAACTCCACTTTTTCGCCCCTCGCTAAATCCAGACCATAGCACTTGGCACATACCCCATGATCCATCTTGCAGGTAAGAACAGTGTGTATTTTTACCCTTTTTATCCCTACTTCTGCAATTTCATCTGCTTTTCTATCACTTATAATCTCATTTTCCTCTACAATTATCTTCTTTGTAAAAGGATTAATTACATTCTCTGCCGCTGTTCTCCCCGATATCCTTTCTCTTAGACTTTCTATTTCTTCACCACTTGTAATAATTGCCGAGACATACATACCTTCTGTTGAACCACAATCCTCAGCGGTGATTATTACATCCTGTGCCACATCCACAAGTTTTCTCGTCAAATATCCTGCATTCGCTGTTTTCAACGCTGTATCAGCCAATCCTTTTCTCGCCCCATGGCTAGAAATAAAATATTCCAGTACACTCAATCCTTCTTTAAAGTTTGACTTAATCGGGGTTTCAATAATATCTCCTGATGGTTTAGCCATCAAACCTCTTGCACCTGCAAGTTGTCTTATCTGCTGTGCTGAACCACGAGCACCAGAATCAGCCATAACATATATAGGATTAAAACTTTCTCCAAATTCCCCGCCTAAATTTTTCATCATTACATCGGCAATCTTATCCGTTGCCCCACTCCATATATCCACTACCTTATTATATCTCTCCATATCCGTTAGAAGACCTTGTCTATATTGTTCCGCAATCGCTTTTACCTTCTCATCGGCAACTTCAATTATTCTCTTCTTCTCCAGGGGCACATCTATATCATCAAGAGAAATAGATATACCTGCTCGGGTCGCCATACAAAAACCCATTTCTTTTACATCATCTAAAAATTTTGTTGTAGTAGGTAAATCTTTGTTTTTATAGATGTAATTTACCACATTAACTACATCTTTCTTTTTCATCGTTTTATTTACCAGTTCAAATGGCACACCATCAGGCAAAATTCCACCCAAAATCACTCTACCTGTGGTTGTGCTTACCATTTCACCATCCATCCTCACTTTAATAGAAGCGTTTAATGAACATACATCATTATCGTAAGCAAATCTAGCCTCGTCTGGGGATGAAAAAAGCATCCCCTCGCCAATAACACCATTTTTTGGTTTCGTCATATAGTAAATGCCCAATACCATATCCTGTGTAGGGACAGCAACAGGGTTTCCACTGGCAGGAGAAATAACACCATGCGGAGACAACATTAAAACCTCTGCTTCCATCTTTGCTTCTGGAGACAGGGGAACATGTATTGCCATCTGATCTCCATCAAAATCTGCATTAAAGGCTGGACAAACAAGAGGATGAAGTTGAATAGCTTTGTCCTTGATAAGTACAGGGTGAAAAGCCTGAATAGAAAGTCTATGAAGCGTAGGAGCTCTGTTTAAAAGCACAGGATATTCTTTAACTATTTCCTCCAGAATATCCCATATCACTTCCTCTCTTCTTTCCACCATTTTCTTCGCACCTTTTATTGTGCTGGTTAACCCTAAATCAATAAGTTTATTGTAAATAAAGGGTTTGAAAAGTTCTAATGCCATAAGACGAGGTAATCCACACTGGCCTAATTTTAACTCAGGTCCCACAATGATTACCGAGCGACCGGAATAATCCACTCTTTTGCCCAAAAGATTGCGACGAAATCTTCCTGCTTTCCCTTTTATGGAATCCGAAAGAGATTTTAATGGTCTATTGTTACTTGCTCTTACTACCTGTTTTCTCCTTCCGTTATCCAGTAATGCATCTACCGCTTCCTGAAGCATTCTCTTCTCATTCCTAACGATAATGGATGGCGCACCCAATTCCATAAGTCTTTTTAAACGATTATTTCTATTAATTACTCTTCTATAAAGATCGTTTAAATCCGAGGATGCAAATCTTCCACTCTCCAAAGAAACCAACGGGCGCAAATCGGGGGGCAAAACAGGCAAAACCTCCAATATCATCCATTCTGGCCTGCTTCCTGCCCGCTTGAATTTCTCTACTATTCGTGCCCTTCTTACAGTCTTCTTCTTCTTTGCCGTAAATGTCGTTGTCCTAATTGCTTCTTGAAGTTCTTCATGTAATGCATCAATATCTATCTTTTCCCATAATTTTCTTATAGCTGAAGCACCCATTTCTGCAACAAACTTATCTCCATATATTTCTTTCGCCTCGCGATATTCCTTTTCTGAAAGAGTCTTCTTCACCGGAATTTCCGGAACAGTGCTCTTTATAGTTATGTAAGATTCATAATATATAACCCGATCTAAGTCTTTCAGTTTAATATCAAAAAACAGAGACATTATGCTAGGAATACTTCTCAAATACCATATATGACTAACTGGTGTAGCAAGCTCAATATGTCCCATCCTTTCTCTTCTTACCCTTGCCTCCGTTACTTCTACACCACATTTTTCGCACACAACACCCTTGTACTTTATCCTCTTATACTTCCCACACAAACATTCATAATCTTTCATTGGTCCAAATATACGAGCGCAGAAAAGACCATCTCTTTCAGGTTTAAATGTTCTATAGTTGATCGTTTCTGCCTTCTTCACCTCGCCATAACTCCATTCCCTTATCTTATCCGGGGAAACAAGACCTATCCTTATCGCATCAAAATCCCTCGTAGACCTTGGTTTACCTTTTAAAATAGTAAACATTTCATCCATCAATAAACACTCCTAACGCTCTTTAAAAGTTCCACATCTAAACACAAGGATTTCAATTCCTGAACAAGTACATTAAATGATTCGGGTACTCCTCCCAAAGTTATATCTTTTCCCTTCGTCGCAAACTCATAAGCCTTGTTCCTGCCAGGAATATCATCTGATTTTATAGTGAGCATCTCCTGTAAAGTATACGCAGCACCATAACCTTCCAATGCCCACACCTCCATTTCTCCGAATCGCTGACCACCAAATTGCGCTTTTCCTCCTAAGGGCTGTTGTGTCACTAAGGAGTAAGGACCTATACTTCTTGCATGTATTTTATCTTCTACCAGATGATTGAGCTTCATCACATACATGCAACCCACAGATACAGGATTGGCAAACGGCTCCCCTGTAACACCATCGTATAATTTCATTTTGGATAACTTTATTCCGCTTCTCTTAACCAGGCCTTCAAGCTCTTCCTCTGTTGCACTTTCAAAAACAGGCACGCTTGCCTTCACGCCACTTGCCCAATCAATGGCAAATCTCGTAAGTTCCTCATTACTTAAACGCTCTATAAATGCTTTAGTCTCCCTCTTATTTCCCTCAAAAATGTCATTCAAAAAATTTCTTATAGCGGTTTTTTTTCCTTGTTTAACCAGAACATTAATCTTCTCTCCTAATCCTTTACAAATAAAACCCAGATGTGCTTCTAATATCTGACCAATATTCATTCGAGAAGGCACACCCAACGGATTAAGAACAATGTCCACTGGCGTTCCGTCCTCTAAAAATGGCAAGTCCTCAGCTGGCAATATTTTAGATACAACTCCCTTATTACCATGCCTGCCAGCCATTTTATCTCCCACCATAAGTTTTCTCTTGACTGCCATATAAACCTTTACCGCCATTACCACTCCAGACGGCAAATCATCTTCCTTTCCTGTATTTTTTATTTCTTCTGCTGCGGATTCTTTCAGATCCTTGATCATTTTCTTGTAATAACGCTCTATTGAAAGCGATTTTTGCTTAAGCTTTTTGGAAACACATAGACTCTTTAGCCCATTTACATCCAGAGAAGACAGTTTCTTTATTGAAACCCGTTTCCCCTTCTTCTCCACTATTTTTCCCTTTATATTCACCACATCCTTTTCTAAAGGATTTTGAGCAATGAGTTGCTTTAAACTGTCCATATATAATTTGTTTACAATGTTTAACTTACTCTGCAACTCTTTATTTATATTCTCCACATTCATCTCTTCCATCTCTTTAAAGCGATCCCCTTTTTCTGCTTGTCTGCTTCTCAATATTTTCACATCTATAATCACACCTTCTGCATCAGAAGGAACCCGTAGGGACGAATCAGCAACATTACTTGCTTTCTCTCCGAATATCGCTCTTAAGAGTCTCTCTTCAGGTGAATAGTAAGTCTCTACTTTCGGTGTAATCTTGCCCACAAGCACATCCCCCGGTTTTACATAAGCACCTATCCTCACAATACCGTTTTCGTCCAGGTTTCTTATCACCTCAGATGAGACATTGGGAATATCGGCAGTAATTTCTTCCAACCCCAGTTTGATGTCTCTTACAGAAACATCAAATTCTCTTATGTGCACTGAAGTATAAACATCTTCATCAACTGCCTGGTGAGAAATAACAACTGCATCTTCATAATTATATCCGTACCACGGAATAAAAGCTACCACCAGGTTTTTCCCTAAAGCTAATTCTCCTTTATCCATTGTTGGTCCGTCTGCAATGACCTGTCCTTTTTTTACTTTATCCCCTACATTTACAATGGGGTGTTGATCAAAACATACATTTTGGTTGGTTTTCTCAAACCTTCTTATTGGATAATCATCCAGGTTACAAAGATTTTCCTTCTCTTTACTCCTTATACATATTCTGTTAGCTTCCACTCTTACTACCTCACCGTCTCTCTGAGCAATAACCGCACTACGAGAATATCTGGCTACAACACTCTCCATTCCCGTACCAACTAATGGCGCCTCGTTTGTAATCAGAGGCACAGCTTGCCTCTGCATATTCGAACCCATAAGTGCACGATTGGCATCATCATGCTCAAGAAAAGGAATGAGCGAACCAGTTACACCCACTAACTGGTTCGGAGAAACATCCATCAGAGTTACCTCTTCTCTCTTGACCATAACAAATTCATCATCCTTTCGAGCGGAAACATATTTATTCTTAAATGTCCCATCCGGATTTAAAGCTGCATTTGCCTGAGCAATAATATGTCCCTTTTCTTGCGATGCCATGAGATAATCCAGTTCAGTTAAAACCTTTCCATCTTTTACTCTTCTATAAGGCGTTTCTAAGAAACCATATCTATTTACTCTTGCATATGTAGCCATAGAGGTAATAAGACCTATGTTAGGCCCTTCTGGCGTTTCCACCGGGCAGATCCTTCCATAATGAGAAGGATGGACATCCCTTACCTCAAAACCTGCTCTCTCTCTTGTTAATCCTCCAGGACCCAACGCCGACAATCTTCTCTTGTGACTAATCTCCGCCAAAATATTTGTCTGATCTAAAAATTGGGAGAGTTGGCCCATAGAAAAAAAGCTCATAATTGCCGATGTTACAGGTTTAGCATTTATAAGATCAAATGGTGTTATACCTGCTATATCCCTAATTATCATCCTATCTTTGATGAGTTTCTGCATCCTTAAAAGACCTATTCTCATCTGTCCATAAAGCAGTTCACCAACCAAGCCTAATCTTCTATTAAAAAGGCTATCCCTATCATCCGGTATGACTACTTCATTCTTCAATAAAATTAAATATTTAAGCATACCAACAAAATCATCAGGGGTTAATATTCTTATATCTTCCGGTACATCTATATTAAAGATCTCGTTTAACTTTAATCTTCCCTCCAATGAAACATCATATCTCTTGGGATCAAAAAACAACATATTAAAAAAAGTTTTAGCACTTTCAGTTGTCGCAGATTCACCAGGTCTCAATACATGATGAATATATATTTTGGCTACATCTTCTTCTGGCACATTGTCAAAAGCAGCCGTCTTAAATTTCCCCATTATCTCTCTATCTAAAATTAGTGTGTTTCTTATCGTGTAATCATCATAATCTGCGCAAATCAACTCTAAAACTACATTTTCCATAGACTCAAAGACATCCAGGTAACTGTTAGTTATCATATCTCCGCAATCCAGAATAACTTCTCCCTTCTCGTCCAACACACTTTTATACAAATAATGATCCACTATCTGCTCTTTATCCACAGGAAACCATTCCACGCCGCATCGTTTTGCTTTCTCCACCGATTCGGAAGATATCTTTTCATCCTTCAAGACGACTATCTCTTCGTCTTTCTCAACATCCGCATTTACCTTAAATCCACGAGCTTTATCAGAGGCTTCTACAAAAAACGCACCATTGTCTATTCTCACTTTTGTAGGAGAATAGAAGAGAGAAAACATCTTCTCCTCTCCAAGTCCCAATGCCTTAAGGATAATGGTAGCAGGAAACTTCTTTTTTCTATCTATACGAGCATAAATAACATCCTTTACGTCTGATTCGAATTCAATCCATGAACCCACATCAGAGATAATTTGACCATGATAAAAAACTCTTCCTCCAGTTGAGGATAAAGCAAGTTTTTTAAATATAGGTCCCGGTGAACGATGCAACTGGCTAACAATAACCCTTTCTACCCCATTTATAATAAAACTGCCCTTTTCTGTCATCAACGGCATCTCGCCTAAATATATCTTCTGCTCTTTTACATCCTGCGGAGATATCCTCTTGCCTGTTTTTTCATCAATATTCCAAACAGTAAGCCTCACTATCATAAGTAGTGAACCGCCATAAGTAATGCCCTTTGCTCTACACTCATCAGGCTTGTGTTTGGAATGGCCAACTTCGTAATCAACAAACTCCAATGTAAGCCGACCATGAATATCCTCTATTGGAAAGGTTGTTTCAAACAACCTCTTTAAATTTTTCTCCACTCCAAGATCCTCACTCAAAAAATCATAATAGGACCTCAACTGCGCATCTAAAAGGTCAGGAACAGGCAAAATCTTATGCATCTTCGAAAAATCAAGCCTCAACCTCCTACCAGAAAGTAAAGGTTCACTCATATTCACCTCATCTCAGTGCAAAAAATAAGGGAAGAGGTACCGAAACCCCTTCCCCTCATCTATAAAACAAGTAAAGTTTATTCAACTTCAGCAGTAGCTCCTGCCTCTTCTATCTTAGCCTTAATAGCTTCTGCTTCTTCTTTGGATAAATGCTGCTTCACTTTAGTAGGGGTTTTATCTACTAACTCCTTCGCTTCTTTCAACCCCAAACCTGTAATCTCTCTCACTGTTTTTATAAGCTGAATCTTTTTCTGGCCAATTTCCTTCAACACAATGTCGAATTCGGTTTTCTCTTCCGGCTTTGCTTCTTCGGCCGCTTGAGCTGGAGCTGCCTGAGCAACCATTGCCTGAGCGCTTACTCCAAAATGCTCTTCTAACTCTTTAACAAACTCACTCATCTCCAAAACAGTCATGTTCTCAATAAATTTGACAACATCTCCTTTACTAATATCAGGCATTCCCATTACCTCCTAAAGTCCTATCCTTTTTTTCCTCACAAGCTTTCAAAACATAAATAAATTTCAGCAAGATACCATTAAACACATTCATAAAATTAGACAGAGGTGCATTCAACATAGACAAGAGTTGTGCAGTGAGAACCTCTCTTGGTGGGAGAGTAGCAATTGCTCTAATTTCATCCCGAGAAAGCAATCTTTTTTCAAACGCACCTGATTTAATCTTCAAGTTCTCATAAGTCTTCGTTTTTCTCACTAATGTTTGAATCAAATCAACGGGGTTTGCTGCGGTATAAGCTACAGCATTAGGACCTGAGATTTTATCCACAAGCCCACTAAACCCCGTATCCTTTAACGCCCTTTTTATAATCGTGTTTCCCATAACATGAAAACCGCCGCCGCTTTCCTTCAACGCCCCTCTCACATCTTCCATTTCTTTTATACTCATACCAGAAAAATCAGAAAGAACCATGACCTGCCATTTACTCACATCCTCTCTCAACTTCTCTACTTTTTCTCTTTTTTCCTTTATACTTTTGCTTTCCAAATTTTCTCTCCTCATTTAATTGTTCCCACGCCAATCTTCACAGAAGGGGAATGAGTTGCACTCAAATAAAGAGTTTCTATATATCTTCCCTTTGCTGCTTTAGGTTTCGCCTTCACAACTGAATCGTAAAAGGCCAGTATATTTTCCTTAAGTTTTTCGCTATCAAAAGATTTTCTGGCAATTGAGGCATGAATATTAGCCGTTTTATCTACTCTAAACTCTATTTCTCCTGCCTTAGCTCTCTCTACAGCCCCCTTCACATCAAATGTCACCGTTCCTAATTTCGGATTGGGCATTAGTCCTCGCGGCCCTAATATCTTACCCATTTTTCCTACTACAGACATCATATCCGGCGTTGCAATTATCTTATCAAACTCCAACCATCCGCCCTTTATCTTCTCCGCCATATCTTCTCCGCCAACATAATCTGCGCCTGCATTCTCCGCCTCTTTCACCTTTTCTCCTTTGGCAAAAACCAACACCTTAACAGACTTACCACGCCCGTGAGGCAACACCACCATACCCCTAACTAACTGGTCAGCGTGTCTCGGATCAACACCTAAATGCATAGAAACCTCTATCGCTTCATCATAATTTGCATAGGCAATATCCTTTAATATCTTTATGCCTTCTTCCAACGAATATTCCTTATGTTGATCATATTTTTCCAAAGCCTGTAAGTATTTTTTACCTCTTTTCATAATTCTACCTCGACGCCCATATTTTGCGCAGTACCGGCAACAATCTTCATCGCCTTTTCTATATCCTTGGTATTCAAATCCGGCAACTTCATTCGAGCAATATTCTCCAAATCCTTTTTTGAGAGTTTTCCTACCTTAGTTTTATTCGGCATAGAAGAACCTTTTTCTATTTTCAATGCTTTCATTATAAGCTCAGATGCAGGAGGCGTCTTTGTAACAAAAGAAAAACTTCTATTCTTATAAAGCTTAATCACTACAGGAATAGTGTAATCGCCCTTATCCTTTGTCTGTTCATTAAACTTCTTACAGAAATCCATAATATTTATCCCATGCTGGCCCAACGCCGGGCCTACAGGCGGTGCGGGAGACGCCTTTCCTGCCTGTATTTGTAACTTAATGGTAGCAGCAGCTTCCTCTTTCATTGTTTTACTCCTCTATTTTATCCACTTGATTATAATCCAACTCCACCGGTGTAGAGCGACAAAATATACTTACCATTATTTTTAAGCGCGCTTTATCTAAATCCACCTCCTCCACCGTGCCCACAAAATCAGTAAACGGACCATCCGTAACCCTCACTTTATCACCTTGCTTGAAAGAAACCGCTGGTCTGGGAGCTTCTTTGGCCTTTTTCAACCTCTCAAAAACCAAATCTACATCCTCATCGCTCAAAAAAGCAGGCTCTTTCCTATTACCTACAAATCCTGTTACATGGGTCAATTTTCTTATAACATCAAAAAGAGCATTGTCAAAATGAGCTTTTATAAACACATAACTAGGATACAGACATTTCTGCTTTATCTTTCTCTCACCCTTTTTTATCTCAACAATCTCTTCTACAGGAACAAGCACTTCTTTTACTTTATCTTTAAAACCCAGCAACTCAGCTTCTTTTTCTATACTCTCTTTCACTTTTCTTTCAAAACCTACTTGTGTATGAACAGCATACCATTTTACTTCCATTATTTAAAAACCAATCCTCCTAATATAGAAAAAATGTAATCTAACACACTCAAAATTACAGTAACAACAATTATAAATATAACAACCGCTATTGTTGCCGAAAAAAGATTCCTTTTCTCTGGCCAAACAACTTTCTTTATCTCGCTGCGAACTTCTAACAAAAATTTTTTTATCTTCTCTACAATATTCATATTCATAAAATATGGCAGGCCAGGGAGGATTCGAACCCCCAACTTGCGGTTTTGGAGACCGCCGCTCTACCAATTGGAGCTACTGGCCTATTTCACCTCTTTATGCATTGTATGTTTTTTACAAAACCGACAAAACTTTTTAAAATGTAACTTCTCCTTCTTTTCTTTTTTGTTCCTCTTCGTTGTATAATTTATTCTCTTACACTCATCACAGGCAAGACGAACTATTTCCCTCATATATCACTCCAAAATCTTGGTAACTACACCAGCGCCTACTGTCTTTCCGCCTTCCCTTATAGCAAACCGCGTTCCTTCCTCAGAAGCAATAGGAGCAATAAGCTCTGCTTCTACTTCAATGTTATCACCAGGCATGATCATCTCTACCCCTTCGGGTAATTTTATCACTCCTGTTACATCCGTTGTCCGCACAAAGAATTGAGGACGGTATCCTGTAAAGAACGGTGTGTGTCTACCACCTTCTTCTTTAGTTAAAACATAAGCCTGTGCCTTGAACTTAGTATGAGGAGTAATGGACCCCGGTTTGGCCAATACCATTCCCCTTTCCACCTCATTCTTTTTTATTCCTCTCAATAACACTCCGATATTATCTCCTGCCCTTCCTTCATCCAATATTTTTCTGAACATCTCCAGAGATGTTGCTACTGTTTTTCTGGTAGGTTTAAATCCTACCATTTCTACCTCGTCTCCAGGATGAATAATTCCTCTTTCCACTCTGCCCGTGACTACCGTTCCTCTTCCAGAGATAGTAAATACATCCTCAATAGGCATAAGGAAAGGTTTGTCAACATCTCTCACCGGTGTCTTTATATACTCATCCACCGCTTTCAACAAATCCCAGATCGCCTTGGTATATTCATTTTCTTCACCTTCCGGTGTTTCCAAAGCCTTCAAGGCAGACCCTCTTATAACCGGCAGATCATCTCCGGGATAACCGTACTTGGTCAAAAGTTCTCTGGTCTCCATCTCTACCAGATCTATCAATTCTGGGTCATCCACCATGTCTGTTTTGTTTAAAAACACAACTATATAAGGCACCCCTACCTGACGGGCTAAAATTATATGCTCTCTGGTCTGTGGCATAGGACCATCAGCGGCTGATACCACCAATATCGTTCCGTCCATCTGGGCTGCACCGGTAATCATATTCTTAACATAATCCGCATGCCCGGGACAATCGATATGTGCATAGTGCCTGTTCTCCGTTTCATACTCAATATGAGCAATATTGATAGTCAAGCCTCTGCTCTTCTCCTCTGGAGCTTTATCTATTTCATTATAACCGATATAATTTGCCCACCCCTTAGCAGCTAAAACCTTGGTAACAGCCGAAGTAAGTGTTGTTTTTCCATGATCCACATGTCCAATCGTGCCTATGTTCACATGGGGTTTTTTACGCACATATTTTTCCTTTGCCATAAAATCCTCCTTTATAGTCCTTGCAACCCAAACCTTTGATTTGTGCCATAAAATCCTCTGTCTACCTTCATAGTTTCCACACTCATAAAGCCCATGACGGGATTCGAACCTGTGACCTCTTCCTTACCGAGGAAGTGCTCTGCCAACTGAGCTACATGGGCATATCAAAAGCGGGAAACGGGCCTCGAACCCGCGACCCCGAGCTTGGAAGGCTCGTGCTCTGCCAACTGAGCTATTCCCGCATCCACTTATGGTGGGGAGGGGAGGATTCGAACCTCCGTAGGCATACACCAACAGATTTACAGTCTGTCCCCTTTAACCACTCGGGAACCTCCCCCCATATGGAGCTGGCGAAGGGAATTGAACCCCCAACCTGCTGATTACAAATCAGCTGCTCTACCCTTGAGCTACGCCAGCTTTAAGCGTTGGAATTATATCCAAAAAACCATCAATGTCAACCTACGAAACCAAACAACAAGAAATTATATCATTATCTTAAATAAAAATCTACACAAAAGCATTGAATGCGTGGTTACTATTTAAAAATGTAATCACATAATTCTTTGTCTTTAAAATTACTGTATTTTATGCTAAATTTCGTATATGTATGTAGAGCTTGTCTCTTTCACGCCTGAACCTGAAAAGCTATGTGCTTTAGCAGCTCGCATCTGCTATACGGACAAAGAGTGGCAGATATTGAAACAATCCATTACAGAAAAAGAAATACACAATCTATTAGAAAGAGTAATTTCCTCTGGACACCTGTCCGTCATTGAACACGCTTCTTTTTCCTTTTATATCGAGGGTATATCCCGTGCCTGCAGCCATCAATTAGTAAGGCATCGTCTCGCCTCATTTTCTCAACGAAGTCACAGATATTCAAAAGCAGAAGGATTTGTTACACCCCCATCGTTAAAAAATGAAAAAAAATATCTTGAAACCTTAAATAAGGCACAAAAAACATATAATCTACTATTAAAAAAGGGCATAAAGAAAGAAGATGCAAGATTTATCTTGCCTCAAGCCATATCTACCCGTATTTTTCTCACTATGAACGCCAGAGAACTTCTACATTTCTTTCGCCTGCGTTGCTGCTACCGCGCTCAATGGGAAATCAGGGAGATAGCAACGGAGATGCTAAAACAGGCAAAAAAAGTAGCACCTTTCATTTTTAAAGTAGCCGGTCCTCCCTGCCTTACAGGACCATGCCCAGAAAAAGAACCCTGCGGGACAAACATAATAGAGATTAGAAATTTCTTCAAAAATCTATGATAGGAAAATTATTTGTCATTGCCACACCCATAGGAAATATGAAGGATATAACCTTGCGTGCCATCGATACTTTAAAAGATGTAGATATCATCTTTGCAGAAAGGCCCAGACATTCATTGAGACTATTGTCCCATTACGGAATAAGCAAATCTCTTTATTTATATAATGATAGAAACTGGCAAAAGCAAATAGAAAATGCCTTAAAATTAGTAAAAGGCGGAAAAAATATTGCTTTAATCTCAGATGCTGGGACTCCTGCCATTCAAGACCCAGGCTATCGTATGGTGCAATATTTCCGCCAAAAAAATATTGATGTTATTCCCATACCTGGTCCCTGCGCTTCCATATGTGCCCTGCAAGCCTCCGGTCTGCCCACCGATAAATTTGTGTTCTTAGGTTTCCTTCCTCGCTCTCCAGGAAAAAAGAAAAAACTCTTAAAAACATACGGCTCCTTAGATGCCACCTTGGTCATCTATGAATCACCATTAAGGGTAAAGAAAACATTAGATGATATAAATGAAATATTGGGTGAAAGAGAGGTGGTGATAGCCAGAGAATTGACAAAGATCTACGAAGAGTTTCTATTTGGCACCCCTCCTACACTTATTCCAAAAGTAGAAAAGATAAAAGGGGAATGCGTAATCCTGGTAAAAAAAAGTGATTAAAAATATCATAAAGGGTGCAAAAACAATCGGCTTTTATACCATTCTAAGCAGAATAATGGGCTTTTTTAGAGACATTGTTATCGCCCATTTTTTTGGTGCCTCACTTCTAACCGACATATTTTTTGTCTCCTTCCGCATACCCAATACCTTCCGTGCATTCTTAGGTGAGGGGGCAATGAATGCCGCGGTAGTGCCTGTTTTATCCAACTATAAAAAAGATGCAGAGGCAACAGGCAATCTTGTTGTAGTATTTTTCTTTATCTTCCTTGCTTTGACGGCAGTAGGTGTTCTCTTTCCTCAAATCTTTGCTTACATATTTGCCCCCGGTTTATTAAAACATCCTTTACTCATAAAACTTATCCGCATAAATTTCCCATACATTCTGCTTATCGGCTCAGCCATTCTCTTCTCCGGTATAATGAATACACACAAACACTTTGGCATCCCCGCTTTCTCTCCTGTCCTTTTAAATGTAAGTCTTATCGCCTGCACTTATATCTTCTATAATTTCTTTCATGTTCACATCTACGCTTTATGCGTAGGCGTACTAATGGGTGGATTGCTTCAAATGCTGTTTTGCATGGGAGGTGTATTTTACCTGCATATCCCCATAAAATTATCCTTATCTTTTAAGCCTTCTACAAAAAAAATTTTTACATTATTATTACCTGCTTTAGGATCAATGGCTGCTATTCAACTCTATTCTGTATTCAGCACACTCATCGCCAGCTTACTTGAAAAAGGCAGCATTTCCTATATCTGGTATGCTGACCGTCTATTTCAACTACCATTTGCCGTCCTTTCTATAAGCCTTTCTCAAGCTGCATTACCCTATCTCGCCGATATAAAAAAAGAGGAGATAAACACTCATCTCTCTCACCTGTTCCGTCTTATCACATTCATTATTCCCCCAATTAGTGTTTTTCTTATAATATGGGGAGAAGATGTGGTGAGAATTGTATTCGTAAGAGGGGCATTTACACTTTCCAACGCCCACAACACTTACCTTGCCCTGGCTATGTTTATGATTGGTCTCCTGCCTTATTCCTATGTAAAACTCTTCTCGTCAATCTTTTATTCGCTTAAAGATACAAAAACACCGATGAAAGTAGCCGTTAAAACAGCAATCTTTTCCATCGCTATGGCTTTCTTATTGGGTTTTACCTTAGGTTTTTGGGGATTGGCATTGGCTTTTTCCTTAGGTGGCATAACCAATGCCTTTTTATTATCGCATCAGTTAAAAAAGAAAATAGGAAAATTTGCGGGAAGGAAAGAATTGGGTCTTATCTGCGGTTCATTCGCCCTCTCTTTTCTCTGCGCCTCTTTTGTCAGTTTTTTTCTGTCATTTCTTAGTATTTCCTTCATTCTAAAAATAATCCTGGAATTCTTTTTATTCTTTTCTCTGGTCTTTATATTTATAGCAATCTTTAGGCAAAGAGTGCATCTGTAAACTGACGGGCATCAAACCCTTTTATATCCTCTAATTCCTGACCGATACCGATATATTTTACGGGAATATGAAGCTGTGATGCTATCGCAACAATGATGCCTCCTTTCGATGTCCCGTCCATCTTAGTAAGAACAATGCCGGTGATCCCCAATGCATTGTTGAATTCTCTTGCTTGTGAAATGGCATTCTGTCCAGTGGTTGCATCCAAAGTAAGTAAAATTTCCTGAGGAGCGGAGGGAATAACCTTCTTAACCACTCTCTTCATCTTTTTCATCTCTTCCATAAGATTCTTTTTGGTATGCATTCTGCCTGCTGTATCCAATATAATTACATCAATATTCCTCGCATTAGCAGAACTCACCGCATCATAAGCTACGGCCGAAGGGTCACTGCCTTCTTTTTGTCTTATTACAGGAATATTTACCCTTTTTGCCCATTCTTCCAGCTGCCCTATAGCTGCTGCCCGAAATGTATCGCATGCTCCCAAAAGCACGGTCTTGCCTCTTCCTGTAAACAAAGAAGACAATTTGGCAATAGTAGTGGTCTTCCCTCCGCCATTTGTTCCTACCATCATAATTACAAAGGGTTTTTCTCTCAACGCCAATGGTTTTTCTACCGTTTTTAAAATGCTGTATGTTTTTTCTCTTAAAAACAACTCTGCATCTTTTGTTGTCTTTATATCTTTATTTTTGGATAATCCCTCCACCATCTTTTCTGTTACATTTATGCCAAAATCTGCTCCAATCATAAGTTCTTCTATTCTCTCTATATATTCTTCGTCTATTTTTTTCTCTTCTTCACCGAGCTTATGTACCTCTTCTGTAAACTGTTTTCTCGTCTTACTCAGGCTTTCTGTCAATTTTTTAAAAAATGTCATCTCACTCCTCTTTCAACATGTTTATTGGCTTTCACAAATATAATTCCTGTTGAGAGGAACAGTCTCTCTCAGACTGTTTGAGAAAACTATCTGATATACATTTAATTTTCCAACTTTAAAACTAACAGAAGCGGCATTTAAGTAAAGCCTCCACATGTTTATAAATCTTTCATTAAACATAGTTTTAATCTTATCAATATTAGACTCAAAGCGTCTAATCCACTCATCTAATGTTTTTGCATAATTGGGGCGTAGATTTTCCACATCAATCGTATAAAATCCTACACTGGCCATATCCCTTAAAATATCGGATAAAACAGGTATATATCCACCGGGGAATATATATTTTCTGGTCCAGGGGTTTGTTGGTTCATACACATTGCGCGCTATGGTATGTAAAACACCGATAGCCTTACCCTCTAAAACCTCCCTTATCTTTTTAAAGAACAGGCGGGAATACTTTTTCCCCACATGTTCAAACATTCCTATTGAAACAAACTTGTTAAACTTTCCCTTTACATTTCTATAATCTTCCAAAAGAACATCGGCCCTACCCTCAAGGCGCTGTTCCTTGATGCACTGTTTCGCATATTCATACTGATTTTCAGAAACATTAATTCCCGTAGCCTTTATATTAAATTTCTTTGCTGCATATATTATCATGCCTCCCCATCCGCAGCCTACATCAATGAGCCTATCGCCATCTTTCAAATCTAATTTTCTGCATATCAGCTCATATTTATTTTGTTGAGCTTCCTCCAGTGTATCTTTTTCATCCTTAAAATAAGCACAGGAATAACTCATACTTCTATCCAGCATAAGCTTGTAAAAATCATTGCTCAGATCATAATGATGAGATATATTCTTTTTCGCCCTTCTTACTGTATTCAAGGTTTTTATATAATTGAAAAATATTCTAATCTTTGTTTTGTTTGAAGTTTTAAATTTTCGTGCATTTTCTTCGTATTCAATGCCTACAAGTTTTTGCAGATCACCTTCTATAACAATGTTGCCATCCATGTAATTCTCAGCAAAACCCAGTGAAAGATTACTCATAATATCCTTTATGACACTCGGCGATTTTATATGTATTCGGAATTGAGGTTTATCTTTGCCAACCCTTACCCGTTCACCATCCCAGTATATCACCTCGCACGGCATCCTATCGGAAACATTATCTAACAATTCGTTCACTATGGTTTTCATAGCTCACCTCTATTATATTATATAACTCTATTAACTCTAAAGTAACTCTTAAATAATAAAACTTCAACTAAAACTACTCTTTGTTATTTTCCTGATGCATTTTTACCTGCATTTCTTAACGCTTATTTTGCAATGCCATTTAGAAAAAAGGCATAGAGTTATAATCTGCCATTTTCTTAACATAAATTTTCATAATGCGACAGAAAAAAAAGAGAGAAAATGTTGTATTCTCATCTCCCTTGCCCCCTACTTTCCCCCCTGAGGGGGAATACCTGTCTGCCGTGGCCTGCACAGGCAGGCAAAGGGGGGTCTATTCTCCGTCATTCCGCACCCTCCTGTCATTCCGTCCCCGTGTCAGGCACGGGGTGACATTACTTTTCCCTGTCATTCCG
>JAGGSB010000032.1 GCA_021159305.1 Deltaproteobacteria bacterium
GAAAGCATGCCCTCGACCTGATCGGGGGCGGGAATCCAGACTCCAGATTCCGTGTCAAGTAATGTCACCCCGCACTACGATGCGGGGACGGAATGACAGGAGGGTGCGGAGTGACAGAGGAAGGGGGAATGACAGAAGGAAGTAATGTCACCCCGCACACCGATGCGGGTGCAGAATGAATCTAATGATATTCTGCTCTATGCGGCGGGGTTGTTTATTTTAACAGATGATGAAATATTGCCATCCTTATAAATATGCCGTTTTCTACCTGCTCAGAGATTAAAGAGCGAGGGCAGTAGAGAAGAGGGGTGGCTATTTCTATATCTTTATTTACCGGTCCAGGATGAAGAATGTATACATCTTTTACTTCTTTTAATGCAAAGTATTTATAATATTCAGATAAAGAAGGAATAGATTTTCCGCTTTTTCTTTCCAATTGTATTCTTAAAAGCATAATGAAATCTCTATCTGTGCATGCTTCTTTTAGATTTTTAGCTACTTTTACTTCTAATTTTTCTATTTGAGGAGGGATCATGGTTTGGGGCCCGAACACCATCACATCATTCTTAAACATCTTTTGTAAAAAAATGTTTGATCTGGCTACCCTGCTATGTAAGATATCTCCAATGATAGAGAGTTTTATTCCTTCCATCTTTTTCTTTTTTTCCCACATTGTAAAGAAATCTAATAAAGCTTGCGAGGGATGTTCAAATGCCCCATCTCCAGCATTTACAACAGGGATTGAGGTGTTTTTGCTCAAAAAAAGTGGGAAACCAGAATCCGGATGACGAACGATAAATGCCGTTGGATGCATTTGTTCTAAGTTTTGCACTGTGTCCTTTATTGTTTCTCCTTTTTTCAGACTGGACATTTTCATATCTATGTTTATTACTTGTCCGCCTAAATTTTTAGCGGCTATTTCAAAAGAGGTGCGAGTGCGGGTACTTGCCTCAAAAAATAGATTGATTATCGTTTTTGCCTGCAAGATTTTTTCAAATTCTGTTTTTTTATAAAATGTTTCTTTATAAGCCTTTGCCGTTTGTAATATAGAGATTATATCTTCTTTATTTAGAAAACTTATTCCCGGTAGATTTTTCATGTTTTTTCCACATCACGGTGAAGAGTGTTTACTATGAACCCCTTTTTTTGTAAGAATTTACCTATATATTCCACAATGGCTACCGATCTATGTTTTCCTCCTGTGCAGCCATAAGAAAGAGTAAAATAACTTTTCCCTTCTTTTTCATAAAGGGGAAGTAGAAAAGATAAAAATTCTTCACTCTTTTTTAAAAATATTTGCGTTTCTTTTTTGTTGATTATAAATTCGTATGTTTTCTCATCTTTTCCTGTAGTGTCTTTTAATTCCTTTATAAAAAATGGATTGGGCAAGAATCGAACATCAACCACCATATCACTTTCTATCGGCATACCATACTTAAACCCGAATGAAATGAGCATTAAAATGATCTTTTTCCCTGTTTCTTCTTTTAGAAATTCTTTCCTTAAGACCTCATTAAAAAGCTGTGGAGTGAGATGAGAGGTATCGATAATTGTATCAGCAAGGGGTTTCATCTTGTCCATAATTGTTTTTTCTTTGGCAATGGCTTGCGAGAGAGAAATATTTTTGCCTATGGTAAGGGGATGGGTTCTTCTCGTTTCCTTAAACCTGGAAATTATTGTTTCATCTTGCGCTTCAAGGTAAACAATTTTTTTGTGTAGTTTTTTTTCGTTTAAAAAACGCACCAGATTTGTGAATTCTTCTATCTCGCCACTTCTTATATCTATTACCAATGCAATTTTTGGCACTAATGTTTTACTGTATTCTAACATCTGAACAAATGTGGAAAAAAGGGCAATGGGAAAGTTATCCATAGCAAGGAAACCCGAATCTTCCAATGTTCTCAATGCCGTACTTTTTCCTCCACCTGAAAGGCCGGTAATAATGGCAAATCTTGTATCTATCATGGATCTGATTTATCCCTCTCTATGAATTTCCCATAAATGTCTTTTGTATCTTTCACTGCTAACATACTTTTTGTGAATTGTTTATCTTTTGATATTTTTGCCACCGCAGCCAGCGCTTTTAAAAGTTTTATTGGTTTTCCTATAGGGGAAAGGAGGACAACAAAGAGCCTTACTGGTTTATTGTCTACGGCATTAAAATCTATTCCTGTTTTGTTTCTAAACACCCCCGCCACAACTTTGTCTATCATATTTGTTTTTGTATGAGGGATAGCAAAACCATTGCCAATACCCGTTGTGCCTAAAATTTCCCTTTCTTTCAGGAATTCTTTCAGCTTTTCCTTGTTTATAGATGGATATCTTTTTGAGAAGGTGTAAGCTATCGTTGAAAAGAGATTATCTACTCCATCTGCATCTATATCGCATATCAATTCTCTATCCAGGAATTCTTCTATTTTCATCTCGTTTCAATTAGTCCATAATTTCCACTTGTTTTACAGAAAAGTATGCTTACTTTCTCATTTTCTACATTTTCAAAAACGATGAATTGATGTTCTGTAACTTGTAGCTGCATTACTGCCTCTTCTACTGACATTGGTTTTAAACTGAAGTTCTCCACGATTATTTGTGGTTTTGTTACTGTCTCTGTCTTGCTTGCTGTTATTTTTCTTCTATCTTCGTATCGTTCTTTTAATCTTCTCAGTTGTCTTTCCAATAGTTCGTAAACAAGGTCTATAGAGGTATACATATCCTTGCTTGTTTCTTTTGCTTTGACAATTTCTCCATCTGCATTGAGTTTCACATCTGCAATTTGTCTGTATTTCTCCACACTTAGCGTTACCCATATTTCATTTATATCTGTTATTTTCTCCAATTTACTCATTTTCTTTTCTACATATCCCTTTAATGCATTTGTCACTTCTATATTTTTTGCAGTGATGTTCAGGTTCATGAGTCCTCCTCTATAAAAATTTGCGCCGTATAAAATACATCTCCTCCAATTAATTTATCGTATACCTTAAATCTACATCCATCGCATATCCTTTCTGTTGCCTTTTTAATATTAGAAGGCATTATTATTTTCATGTGGCGAAAAGGTGAGGAATAAAAAATGGATTTGAATTTCCTTCTTATATTAACAAAATGAAACGGGTTGAGTAAGAGAAAAATAACCGTTTTTTTAGTAACCCTCATAGCTTCCTTCAGTGCTTTGCTGCTTTTTTCTATGAATTCAAAAGATGTAATAAATAACGCGATATCGAAGGTTTTATTTCTAAATGGAAGAAAATGTGCATTTGCTCTCACGCTGGTTATACCTTTAAGACGAGTAAGCCTCAACATTTGCCACGCCTTGTCCACCCCTACTACCTGGAAACCTTCTTTCTCCAGCAGGCGAGAAAAATAACCCGTTCCACAGCCTATTTTTAAAATACGCATTCCTCTGAAATTTTTTAAGAGTAAAAGTAAAGTATTGGCTTCTCTCGCAGCGACCTCCCTCCCTTCTTTTTCATACCAACTTTCATAATTTCTTGCGCCTATATCGCTTAATGAATCATAAAAGTCACTCATTCAGTTTTTCTTTTACTGAGTTGACTTTTCCTTTCATGGATAGTTTTTTATCTACTCTTTCGTCTATATGTATATGCATAGATACTCTCTTCAGACCTATCTCAAACATATGTTTGTATATGCTTTTTACTGTCTCGAGTATTTCATCTATTTCGCCTTCTAAAACAGTGTCCGCTGGTGTAAGCTGATACTTCGTTCCCTTTTCTTTGATAACTTTCTGCACTTCTGCTACATACTTGCTTACACTAGGCGAACCTGTACCAAGTGGCGTAACTACCAACGAGGCAACAGCCATAAATCACCCCCTATAAAAATTTTTCCATCCACCAAGCAGTATATCCCCATTCATTTTCTGTCTTATATTTTTCGTCTTTTTGTTCATCCTCTTCCTTTTCTTTTCTATTTATATTAAACTTTATACCATCTATATTCATGCTTTCGTCCGTTAAAATTTTATACGCGAGTATTATTTCTTTAAATGATTCTTCGTCTCCGCCTTTATCCGGATGATGCTTTTTCGCCATACTTAAAAATTGTTTTCTAATATCTCTTTTTGATACACTTTTTTTTAAACCGAGAATGGAAAGTGCCCTTTTTTTTAATCTCTCTCTTTTTTTGAGTTCGTCTTGAAATGAATAATCGTACATTATAATTCAACCATCGTTTCTTTAAATTTAGTCAAGCTTTCTACTCCACTATTTCCTACTACATATGTATTTTCTATTCCTACCGCTCCTTCTTCAAATACCACCTTGGGTTCAAATGCAAAAACCATTCCATTTTCTAATGGATAGTCCATCCCTCGAGCAATAAATGGATGTTCGTCTATTTCTAATCCCACTCCGTGTCCTATGAAAGGAACAGGATTGTTGTTAACACCCATGAAATTTTCTTCAAATCCATGTTTTTTTGCCCATTCCCGCCCGCGCTCATACAGATCAACCGCCTTTACCCCTGCTTTTGCCACATTTTCCATATCCTTCATTACAAAAATGCAGAAGTCTAAAGCTTCTTTCATTTTGGAAGAGAGTTTGCCTATAACGAATGTACGTGTTTCATCTCCATAATATCCATTGGGAGTGGTTACATAGTCTACAATGATAGGTTCGTTTTCCTCAATAGTTTTTTGTGAAGGTCCTTGTGGAAATACAGGATAGAGACCTTTGCCGGATATAGGCACTAACAGTGTAGAAGGAGAACCACCTGAACATCCGCTTACCACCTGTCCGATAGCCTCACCGCTAAATCCACGCATACGGTGGAAGGGTATATTTCCCTGTTTTCTAATTTTCATTTCTATCTCAGCTGCTATATCTATTTCTCTTTTGCCTGCTTTTATAATATTTTTTGCTATATTTATAACTTCGTCACAGAGTAAAGCACTTTCTCTTATCATCTTTAATTCATAACTGCTTTTTATTCTTCTCTGCCAGCGTATGTCATCACCTATATCTTTGAATTCGGAGTTTGGAAATAATTTTTGAATGTGTGAAAAAATCTTATGTGGTAAAACATCAAATTCTAAGCCTATGCAGGAAGAAGGCATTTTTTTACTTTGTATTATTTCTTTTATGTCATGAAAGCCTTTTATTTTTACTACTTCCCATGGAGATTCTTGTTTTACCCTTTCTTCTCCTCTCCTTGTAAAGTATAGAACATCTTCATTTTTTGATATGAGTAATGTCCCGTCGCATATACTACCAGCAAAGTAAAAAAGATCTACATTTTGTAAAACAAGAGCGAAGTCTATATCTTTTTCTGTTAGTTTTTGGGCTAATATTTTTACTCTCTTTTTTAATTCCATATTTTTATTATAGGAATATATATGTGTAATTCAATCTAAAATCATGGATAAAAACACCTTACCTTTCGCATGCCTACGACTTCTAAAGAAGGCAACTCTCTGCTGCATTTTTCTCTCCTTTTTTCACAAATGTTCTGGTAAGGACAACCCTTCGTTATATGAGGAATTCCTTTTACTTGTAAATGATCTTTTCTATAATGCATATTTTCTTTAGGAATGGCGTTTAAAAGATATGCGGTGTAGGGATGCAAGGGATCATCCATTACCTCTTTTGCGTTCCCTTCTTCTACGATCATGCCTCTATGCATTACGATTACCCTGCCTTGCATGAGTTTTACTACATTGAAATCATGGGTGATGAGAGTCAACGCTACACTTTGTTTATTTATCTTTTTTAGAAGCCTTAAGATCTGGGCTGAAATGGTTACATCCAGTGAAGAGGTAGGCTCATCTGCAATGATAAGTTTGCTCTCCATGGCTATTGCCATGGCAATAAGTATTCTTTGTTTCATTCCTCCGCTCAGATTATGGGGATAGGTTTTTAGAATCCTCTTTGTATCCTCCAACCCTACAGCTATTAAGGATTTTTCTATTTTTCTTTTTGCCTCATCCTTAGAAAATTTTCTTAAAGCTGGAATTTCTCTCATCTGCTTGTATATAGTAAATACAGGGTTTAAGGATTCTCCTACATTTTGCGGCACAAGAGCAACTTGTTTTTGCACATTTATATTTCCTCTTACTTCCAAACCATATACTTTGTGTAAACCTACCATAATATGTGCTAATGTGGATTTTCCTGCTCCGCTTTCTCCTATGATGTTTAATATTTCTTTTTCTTTTATAGTGAGATCTATGTGATGGAGAACAGCTTTTTCTCCGTAATATGCACAGAGACCTTCAGTATGGATTATCTCCATATTCTCTCTTCAGGTTATCTCTGTAGTCGTTGATCTTTTCTCTTAGTTTTTTGTCACCTAAGGCAAGTATCTGTATGGCAAATAAGGCAGCATTTTTTGCTCCTGATTTTCCAATGCTCATTGTTCCTACGGGGATGCCCGATGGCATTTGAACAATAGAAAAGAGGGCATCCAAACCCTGAAGCGGACCACATTCTGCAGGGACACCGATTACCGGCAATGTAGTGTAGGAGGCAATGATTCCTGGCAGCTGGGCAGATAAGCCAGCAATTGCGATAACAACAGAAAAATCTTTCTCTAAGTTCTGGGACAAAAGAACCGTTTTTTGAGGTGACCTATGAGCAGATGAGATAAATACTGTATATTCCACCCCAAAATCCCCGAGTATTTTTTTCGCTTCTTCTACTAAGGGCAGGTCGCTTTTACTACCTGCAAATATCGCGACCTTCATTTTAATCTCCAGAGAGCTTTATTGCCAATATCCTTCCTGTAATGCATCCCTTCAAAATATATCTTTTCTACAGCCTCGTATGCCTTTTTCTGGGCAACTGCAAACTCCTCTGCATAAGATGTAACACCCAACACCCTCCCTCCATTTGTTACTATTTTTCCTTCTTTATCTTTTTTTGTTCCTGCGTGAAATACATATACATCTTTCATCTTTTCCACATCTTCCAATCCCTGGATGACTTTACCTTTTTCATACTTTCCAGGATAACCGCCGGAGGCTAAGACCACACATATACTGTATCCCTTTTTCCATTTTATCTCCGTTTTGTCTATGCCTCCCTTAACAGAAGAAAGTAAAATAGGCAGAAGTTCATTTTCTATAAGCATTGTCATGGGTTGTGTTTCTGGATCACCAAAACGGCAGTTAAACTCCAACACATAAGGTTCATTATCCTTAATCATCAATCCGGCGTAAAGCACACCCTTGTACTCTATTCCTTCTTGTTTTAATCCTTCAATAGTAGGATAGATTATCCTTTCCATTACCTTCTGATAGAGTTTTCTGTCTATTAGAGGAGCGGGTGCATATGCACCCATGCCGCCGGTATTTGGTCCCTTGTCTCCATCGAATGCAGGTTTATGGTCTTGAGCGCCAATCAAGGGAAGTACCTTTTCGCCGTCGCTTATGGCAAAGAAGGAAGCCTCTTCTCCGATAAGTTTTTCTTCGACTACAACCTTTTCTCCTGCCACACCGAATCTTTTATTTATAAATATATCGTTCAATGCCTTATTTAGCTCATCATTGTTGTTAACTACAAAGACTCCTTTCCCTGCACATAACCCATCCGCTTTAATTACAATAGGCAAACCGTGTTTTTGTATAAATGTTTTTGTAGTCTG
>JAGGSB010000033.1 GCA_021159305.1 Deltaproteobacteria bacterium
ACGAACCCAAGCAGAAAGATTAAAGACATATAAAAATATCCTGGTAAATTGCGGTATTTTACCCAAAGAATCAAAAAACCATAAACTTATCGGCAATTATAATGGTTTTAGGGAATTTCATATCGGCAGTGATATTGTGGTTATATATTTTTTAAGTAAAAAAGATAACCGAATTGTCTTTGCACGCATAGGTTCACATAGCGAACTGTTTAAGAAATAACAATAATCAGATAATAGAACCTTTGTTTTTATTGATTTTCCGTGTTAGATATTAACTAAATGTCCCCGAAGCATATTCGCCTGCTTTTTTATCTCTATTGTTATGTCATCTTTTTCTTCTGTAAGTTTATCTTTTTCTTCAATTAGTCTTTCCCTATCTTTTAAAGCCAATACTGCAATGCTTTTAAATTGCCGTAAAAAGCTCAGTCCTTCTGAAGGTTTTTATGAGAATTTTATTTAGTAAAAAGCTCAGTTCTTCTAAAGGTTTTTATGAGAATTTTATTTAGTAATCACAAATAACTACTGTTCGTTGATTTTTTGTGCAAGTGGTGATAATCTTCACCTATGTTGCGTGTGGGCTTAGTAAGCTTTCTCAATGCCTGGCCGTTGTATCAGGCATTTCTCGTAGATTCTATAAATACAAAATATGATTTTACACAGTTGTTCCCGTCTGAATGCGCAGAAATGCTGCGAAATAAAGAAATTGACATAGGTATCATTCCAGTAATAGAATATGCATACCTTCCTCAAGAATATGTCATTGTGCCTTCTGTTTGTATTTCTTCTCCCGACTATGTAAAGAGTGTAGCCCTGTTTTGCAACAAACCCCTAAAAGAGGTCAAAACGGTGCTTCTGGATAAACATTCTCGTACCTCAAATGCACTCGTGCAGATATTATTAAGAGAAAAGTTTAAAAAAGAAGTGCGGTATGGATTTGATATTAAAAATTTTGATGCTCAAGTGGTTATCGGCGATGACGCATTGTTCAAAGAGAAGGAATTTCCATTAAATCAAATAGTGGACTTGGCCCATGAGTGGAAAACATTCACCCACTTGCCATTTGTCTTTGCATTATGGATTGGATACAAAGAGAAGATTACAAAAAAGGTTGTGCAAAATTTCATTCACGCTAAAGAATGGGGGACAACACACATCAGAGAAATAGTGGATTATTTTCACGATCGTTTCCCTTACATCACAAAAGAAGAATACACAAATTACCTTACCTTGAATATCAACTACGATCTAACAGAAGAAAAGATTAAATCTATTCAACTGTTCTTCAAATTGTGTTACAAATTAGGCCTTACCCCTAAAAATCCATCCCTTAATTTTTTTTAAGCATCTCCATTAATTTGGGTAACGATTTGGCAACATCATCTATAATTACTTTATCCATAAATGGAGAATTTGGCGTTTTTTCAACATTAAATTCCACCACATAAGCACCATTCTCTTTAGCAATAAGGGGCATGGAAGCGGCAGGTTGCACAACTCCTGATGTGCCAATACCTAAAAAAACATCTGTGCTGCGAGACGCGGATAATGCCTCCTGTAAAACATCTTGAGGAAGCATTTCCCCAAACCATACAATATGCGGCCTCAAAAGTCCTCCGCAACTCTTACAATGAGGAGGAAGCTCCTCTTCCCTGTAGACCACTCTTTCTTCCTCCATTTTCCCGCAAGATAAACACACCGTTTGCCAGATATTACCATGCAGCTCGTAGATAAAATGGTTGCCGGCCAAACGATGCAGACCATCCACATTCTGAGTAATAAGATAAAAACCCTCTTTGTACATTTTTTCCAATTCCACACATGCTATGTGAGCAGGATTGGGTTGAGCTTTGATAATGATACTTCTCCGCCAGTTATACCACTGCCATACCAATTTTGGATCTCTTTTAAACGCAGAAGGAGTAGCCAGCTGTGTAGCATCATAATCCTTCCATAAACCATCTTTTCCTCGAAAAGTAGGAATACCGCTGGCTTTTGATATTCCCGCACCAGAAAAAACAACAACATTTTTTGCTTTCTTAAGTTTTTCTACTACCTCTTCCACCGTTCACCTCCAAAAGTATCTTTGCAGCAAATTCTAAACAACAGACCCTTTCCAATGCTTCGAATAAATTGCTTCCATAGGTAAAAACACCGTGACCTCTGGCAACCACAATGGGATTTTCCGATTTTTCCAAATATAATGGAATGTCTATATGTGCCTTTTCTCTCCACTCTCTATATTCTATATTTAAGATATCTACAGATTTGGAAAAACGCAATGAAGACTCATAATCTATAGGAATTATCTTTTCTGTCAAAAAAGAGAGAGCAACAGTATAAGGACTATGAGAATGAATAATTGCCTTAGCCTCTGGAATCTTTTTGTATAACTCGGTGTGGATGGGCGTTTCGCTACTGGATGCATTCCATCTTATATCCCTTTCCAGCCCTATTTTCACAATATCTTTACTACGCAGATTATATAAACTTTTCCCCGTTTTTGTAATCCAGATACCATCAGATGCACGCGTGCTAATATTCCCGCTATTATAATGCACTAAGCCCATGAGAAATAATATATCACCTGTTTTTTTGAACTCGCTGATCATTTCTCCTCCTTATGTAAATATATAATCCGACTAAAGCACAAGAAAAGAAGATAACATAAATAGTAATATTATGTAGAGCTTCTTTAACCAAAAGCTCATTTGAACCTATTGTATATCCAACAAAAGCCAGAACAGAAACCCATATACCAGCACCCAAAAATGTGAGTAGTGAAAAGTAGAAGAGATTCATGCCCGATAAACCAGCGGGTAAGGAAATATACTGCCTTATAACGGGCAAAAGCCTTCCTATAAATGTGCTTATCTCTCCATGTTTATTGAAAAACAAAGAAGCTTTTGTCAATCTCTTTTCAGTAAGACCTACAAATCTCCCCCATTTTAAGAGTAGTTTCTCCCTCAACCAACAAGCAAGCATATAATTAAATATCGCACCAGACAGACTGCCCAAAACACCTGCTACAATTACTCCTATTATATTCATCTCTCCCTTAGATGCCAGATAAGCGGTCGGCACGATAACCGCCTCGCTGGGAAAAGGAAAAAACGAACTCTCCAAAAACATAAGTGCGAATATTCCTCCGTATCCCATATTTCCTGCTATATGGAGGAGAAAATGAATAATACCTTCCATCAATTATTCACCGCTCTTGAGCCTCTTTAATGTGTAGAATACCTCCTGGTATTCTTTTATCATATCTTTGCCTTCCTGTTCCATTTTTTTCCTTATTCCATTGAGCTTTTTTTTTGTTTTTTCTACAGCTGCATTTTTTAAGAGATCCTTAAATGCCGCCTCTCCCTTTAAAGAATAAGTGAGAAGACCATAGGCATAAGACTTTAGTTCTTTGTCTTCAATCTGCTCCAAAAACTCATTCACATCATAGGAAAGTTCTTTTATATATATACTCCATAATTTTTCAAACAAGAGATGCAATCTTTCATCTTCAAACAACTCTTTAAATTGTCCGATATCATCCACCAGCTGAAGAAGACTTATATCACTCATTATGCAAGAGACGAGCAATTCTTCTTTTTTGGGGGTTTCAGTATTGGAAGAGGTGGGTTTATCTCTTGTCTTTGATGTTATAAGGCTGGCCGAAATGCCGCTTTCTTTAGCAATGTGTGAAATGTAAGCCGATTTTTTCACTCCATTTTTTATCTTTTCCACGATAGGCAGAAATGTCTCTACAAATTCTGCCTTGCCTTGAGGTAAAGAAAGATCAATACTCTTCTTATAATGCTGGATTAAAAAAGAAAATAATTCTTTTCCTTTATTTAATTTTTCCAAAAACATTTCCTTTCCGTTTTTCTTTACAAAACTATCCGGGTCTTCACCCTGTTCCAAAATTACGACTCTGCCTTCTACATCTGTTTCAAAAAAGGAGGGTAAGGCACGGATCATAGCCTTTGTACCCGCTTCATCCGCATCGTAATTCATAAATATAAGAGAGGAAAGTCTTTTTAGCATCTTCAAGTGATATGTATTCAATGCCGTTCCCAGTGTAGCCACACTATTTCTTATATTCTCTGTATGCAGTCTGATCACATCCAGATAACCTTCTACCACAATTGCCTGCTTCTCCTGTATTATACTCTTCTTTGCCCAATTCAAGCCGTATAAAATCTTGCTCTTGGAGTAAAGTGCTGTTTCTGGAGAATTGATGTATTTTGCTCCATTCCCCTCTTTAATCTGTCTCCCCCCAAAGGCAATCGGGTCACCGTTTTCGTTGAATATAGGAAAGACCAATCTATTATGAAAACGACAGTAAAGTTTCCCATTATAATCAGAAAATATACCACTCTCCAGGATTTCCTCTTTTTTAAACTTACTCAATTTAGCCAGGAGCTTATCCTCTTCTTGAGCATACCCAATAGAAAAATCATGCGCTGCAATCTCATCAAACCCCCGCTTGTAAAAATAGTTTTGAGCGGTTTTACATCTGGAAAATCCATCTCTAAAATGAGATAAAGCGATATGATGAATCTCCTTTAATCTCTGTTTTTTATCATCTTTTTGTTTATCTTGTTTACTTTCCGCATAGCTTATCCCGGCCCTCTGAGCGAGTATGCGTAATGCCTCTTTAAATGTATATCCCTCATAACGCATGAAAAAACCTATCACATCCCCGCTTGCACCGCACCCAAAACAGTGGAATATCCTTTTCTCGGGACTAACTACAAAGGAGGGGGTCTTTTCCTTATGAAAAGGACATAAACCTACATAGTTTACTCCTCTTTTTACCAGATCCACATACTGGGAGATGAAATCCACGATATCTATTCTTTCTCTTATTTCATCAGAAATATTCATTTTAATCCCGCGATGGTTACGCCATCGCCGCCTTCATAGGGATTTCCCATACGAAAATCCTTTATAAAAGGATGATTTTTAAGCACTTCCCTTACTGCATTCTTTAAGATACCATTTCCTTTTCCGTGAACAATCCTTACTGTAGATACATCTCTTAAAATACAGCTATCTATAAATCTCTCCACTTCTATCAAAGCTTCGTCCCTTCTCTTTCCAATGATATTTACCTCTAAAGTATAATCATTTTTTACAGGATTTACCTCTATCTTTTTTTCTTGTTTTGTCTTCATTTCTTTTATCTTTTGTATTTCAGAGAAAGGAAGGCTGACTATTTTCCCCTCATAATCAACCATTGCATATCTTTTACTCACTGCAACAATTTTTCCCGTGTGTATTCCAGCTATCTTTACACTATCGCCCACCCCGAATGCGGTTTTTTCTTGTATCTCTTCTTCCTTGAATATGCTTCTCGCTTGCCTGTTTATGTTTTCTAATTCTCTATGAATGGAAGGGAGTGCCCTTTCTTTTATTAAAGGTTTTATCTTCTCCCTTATCTCTGCTATGAGATTTTCATATTCTCTTTTCTTTTCTTCTCTCTCCTTATGTGTACCCAAAAGTATTTCTCTTTGCTGCTCTTTTATTTCCTTCAATGCCAGTTTCTCTGCCCCCAATGTTTCTAATTTCAGTTCCAATTCCTTTATCAACTCATCTATCTTACTTACAGAAACCTCATCTTTAGCTTTTTCTATTAGTTTGTGAGGAAGATACAATGAGGCAATATCCAGGGCATAACTCTTCCCTATTCTTCCATATTCCAGCTCATATGTAGGGGAAAGTTTTTCTTCATCAAACAAAAACGCCGCTGTTTGTATGTCCTTCAGGCGTCTTATAATATTACGAGAATGAGTGGTTACAACATTAAGGCAGTTCTTTTGTTTTAAATATTCAATGATCGCCGCAGCTATAGCTTCTCCCTCTTTGGGGTCTGTTCCTGCTCCAATTTCATCCAGCAAGAGAAGACTATTTTCATCTGCATTTTCACATATTTCTTTCATCCTTTTCATCTTTGCCGAATATGTGCTGAGGTTTTCTTCTATACTCTGCTCATCACCAATAGAGGCAAATATATCTTTTATTTCACCTATTCTACCCGCTCGTATGGGGATGGGCAGTGCCACATAACTCATCAGCACAAGCAGCCCTATAGTTTTCAAAAACACCGTTTTCCCACCTGTATTCGGCCCCGTCACAATAAGTGTGCAATACGGCTTTCCAATAATAATATCTGTAGCTACAGTTTCTTTCTCATTTTTATACAAAAGCAACGGATGCCTTGCACCATGAAAATCAATTATATTTTCCCTTACAAACTCAGGAAAAGAAGCAGAAAATCTTTTGGCATATAGCCATTTCACAACCTGAGTATCTATTTCAGCAACCAATTCCATATTTTTTACAATCTTTTTCCGCTCTTTTCTCATCATATTCGTTAAGAACAATAGAATACGGGAAATTTCCTTTTCTTCTTCTATATTACACCTAAAAAGCTCGTTGTTTTCGTTGTGTATTAGCTCCGGTTCAACAAAATAGCTCATACCGCTATGGGATATATCCACTATTCTGCCCTTCAGATACTGTTTAAAATTGGGTCTCACCAATATGGTATATCTACCATCTCTGATGGTAATCGTTTTTTCTACGATTACATTATGTAGAATCGATTTCTCTAATAGCTTGACTAATTTTCTGTTCGCATTACTGCGAAATCTTCTTATTTTGTTTCTCAAGTTAAGAAGGCAAGCAGAGGCATCGTCTTTTACTCTTCCCTCGTTGTCGATAGCTTTTTCTATCTCTTGACAAAGCTCGCAGCAAGGATTCAATCCTCTTTCAATTTCCTTTAAATAAGCTTTCGAATGAGAAAAAAACACTCGTAAAGCATCTATCATCTTTAAAAATCGGGCAATCTTATACAACCCTATGCCACTCAATTTAGATTCTTTGACCTTTTTAACCTCATTTTGTATATCTATGTTTTGAAGAGGGGGAGAGCCTCTGTTATTCAAAAACTCAAACATCTCCTCTGCTTTTTCCTTTTCCTGCTGTGCAAAAGCAAGGTCAAATTGAGGATTAAGGTTTTCTATTCTCTGTTTTCCATAGGATGTATGTGCACTCTCAGCCAGCAGAGAAAGTAACTTGTCAAATTCTAAAATATGCAGGACATCTCTCATCTTTTATTGAATAACCCCCTTCTTTTACAGTGTCAAGCTCAACTAATATAAGTATTATTAAAACTATTTGTAATTGACAAAATATACATCCATGCGTAAACTTCCCACATGAAAAAAGATTTTATCTCCATTGCAGATTTTTCCAAGGAAGAAATAGAAGAATTACTAGAGCTGTCTTCTTTTGTAAAGAAAAACATAAGAAAAGAAAAGTACACGCCGCTGCAAGGGAAAATATTGGGTATGCTGTTCGAGAAGACATCCACCCGCACCCGCCTTTCGTTTGAGGTAGGCATGAAACGATTGGGTGGAGATGCCATATTCCTTTCCTCTCAACACACTCAGCTCTCTAAAGGAGAAAGCTGGCCGGATACAGCCAGAGTTTTATCCCGATATGTAGATGCAATAATGATAAGGACATTTGAACACAAGAGGATTTTGGATTTAGCAGAATATGCTACGGTGCCTGTTGTAAATGGACTCTCCGATTTATTACATCCCTGTCAAGTCTTGGGAGATATGTTTACCATAAAAGAACATTTTAAAACATTGAATGTCAAGATTTCTTATATAGGTGATGGAAACAATATGGCTAATTCCTGGCTGTTGGGTGCGGCTGTAATGGGTTTAAACCTTCATATTGCCACCCCCTTAGATTTTTCTCCCTCTGGTTCTATTGTTCAAAAGAGTTTACAGATAGCAGAAAAAACAAAAGCGAAAATTATGCTCACAACTAACCCCAAACAGGCAATAGAAGATGCTCAGGTCGTATATACGGATGTGTGGACCAGTATGGGCAAAGAAGAAACACCATTGAGAAATGAGATGTTCAAGCCCTATCAGGTAAACGACGAATTGCTGTCTCACACTTCTAAAGATTTTGTATTTATGCACTGTTTACCTGCTCACAGGGGAAAAGAGGTAACAGACGAAATAATAGACAGTAAACATTCCATAGTGTGGCAACAGGCAGAAAATAGAACCTATGTTCAAGCGGCAATACTTATAAAGCTTTTGGAGGAAAACAATGATTAATAAAGTGGTGCTGGCCTATTCTGGAGGTCTGGATACATCCGTTATCGTTCACTGGTTGAAGAAAAATTACAACTGCGAGGTAATTACCTATACCGCCGATCTGGGACAGGGTGAAAACCTCAATGAGATAAAAGAAAAAGCGCTAAAAGTGGGAGCATCAAAAGCGTATGTGGAGGATGTAAAGAAGGAATTTCTGGAAGAATATGTAATGCCCTCATTGAGAATGGGAGCAAAATATGAGGGAAAATACATTCTATCCACGGCATTAGCCCGACCATTGATTACAAAAAAACTTATAGATATTGCAAATAAGGAAAATGCAGATGCCATCGCTCATGGTTCTACGGGTAAAGGCAACGACCAGGTAAGGTTTGAGGTATCCGCCGCTTACCTTGCACCGGAAATAAAAGTTATCGCTCCGGTAAGGGATTGGGAACTCAAATCAAGGGAAGAAGAGATAGACTATGCAAAAAAATATAACATTCCCATCTCCATCACCAAAAAGAGTCCTTATTCCATAGATAGAAATATATGGGGTATATCTATTGAGTGCGGCGTATTGGAAAATCCAGAAAACGAACCACCGGAGGATGCCTATCTTTTAACCAAAAGTCCGGAAGACTCACCGAACGAACCTGCCTATGTATCTATAGAATTTGACAGGTCAAGGCCTGCAGCCATAGATGGAAAAGAAATGGACATCGTAGATATTGTTCACCATTTAAATGACCTGGCGTCGCTTTATGGTATAGGAAGAACGGATATAGTAGAAAACAGACTGGTAGGCATAAAATCCCGTGAAATATATGAAGCCCCGGCAGCCACTGTTCTTTACGAGGCAAAGAGGTCTCTGGAAGAGCTTGTCCTGGACAGAGAAGCCATGCATCTGAAGGATATGCTCAGTGTAAAGTATGCAGAGCTTGTCTATTATGGTCTATGGTTTACACCTTTGAGGGAAGCATTGGATGAATTTTCCAGTAGTTTACTGGCGAATCTTACAGGAGAAGTAAAACTAAAGTTATACAAGGGAAATTGCACCGCTATTTCCCGTAAATCTCCTTATTCCTTATACGATATAAAATTGGCTACCTATGAAAAAGAAGATATATTTGACCAAAAGCAGGGAGAAGCATTCTGCAACATCTGGGG
>JAGGSB010000034.1 GCA_021159305.1 Deltaproteobacteria bacterium
TCTCATGCTCACTGGGATCACATTGGAGGATTGTCAGATTTTTTAAAGGTAAACAACAATGTTAAGGTTTATATTCCAAAAACTTGTCCTGAGCCGTCTGGTGCAAAAGAGGTGATTGTCGTAAAAAATGCTTTAAAGATTCATGATAATGTTTTTTCTACCGGCGAACTGGATGGTATAGAGCAATCTTTGTGCATTAAAACGGACAGGGGAATAGTTTTAATTGTAGGATGTTCTCATCCTACAATGGAGCATATTTTCAAAGCGGCATCAGAATTTGGAGAGGTCCATGCCATCATTGGTGGTTTGCATGGGTTTAGAGAATTTGAACTGTTTAAGGATCTGGAGTTGATCTGTCCCTGTCACTGCACACAATATAAACAAGAGATATTCTCTCTTTACACTGATAAATGCATTAAAGGAGGAGCGGGAAGAATAATAGAGATATGAGAACAATATTCTTAGATGTTGATGGTGTTATTAGAAACATTGTAAAAGCAATAATGCAGAAGATGAGAGAAGAAGGGATATCTGTAAGGCCTGTTACCAACTGGGATGCTCTGTTTGAAAATGGTATTACATTTGTAGATGTTTTTTATTCCCATCCTTATCTTTTAGCTATTGCACCTGCTTATCAAAGGGCACATTTTTTCACACAAAACCTATCAGACTTGGGTGAGATTGTTTTTCTTTCTATGCAAAATGATTATGGTAAAGAGGCAACGGTGCACTGGTTAAACAACAAAGGATTTTTAACCTATGGAATGGATGTGCAATTTGTCAATAAAGCAAAAGAAAAACTGTGGTATTTAGAAAAATACAAAGACAGCGTTCTTATAGATGATCATCCTGATTTAGAAGGTGAAAAAAATGTATTGACCATTGGGAGGACCTGGAACAAATCCAGAATGGGATATAAAATGATACTGAAGCAAATAAAAATACTGAATAAACTTTAGAGACAGAAATATTGCATTATTATCAAGCATATACAACTTTTTGCAATTGGTGCTTCCTTTACTGAAAAGATAAGATTCCAATTATTTTTGTTTCTTATATTATCTATGTTCACATAAATCTTTTGAAAGAGACACAGTAATTGTGTATACTTTAAACAAGTAGCTGGAAGGAGGAAAAAATGAGTGGTTTTTGGGAGCGTATTGTCCGTGCTGCCAAGCTTGATGTTGGTCTCTATAGAGAGGTTGAAGCAGATAAAGGTGCTATGGGTCAAGCTATGGCAGTTGTTGTACTCTCAAGTATAGCAGCAGGCATAGGAACTGTGGGAAGTGGAGGAATAGGTCGGGTTTTAATAATAATAGTTACTGCACTTGTTGGGTGGTATATTTGGGCTTATATTACTTATTTTATCGGCACTAAACTTCTTCCTGAGCCGCAAACCAAAGCGAATCATGGACAACTGCTAAGGACTATTGGTTTTTCAAGTTCTCCAGGGTTGATTAGAATATTAGGTGTTGTTCCAGCATTGAAGGAAATTGTTTTTTTGGTTGCAGGGATTTGGATGTTGGTGGCAATGATTATTGCAGTTAGAGAAGCTTTGGATTATCAAAGCACATTGCGAGCTGTAGGGGTTTGTGCTATAGGTTGGATTATTCAATTGGCAATCTTTATGCTTTTTTTTGCTTTGACTGGTTTCCCAAGGGCATCCTAAACCTTTAATGGAAAGAAAATTGGTTATTCCAAAGAATTTGTTTGTTTTTGATATAGAAACCATAAGAGACAGGGATCTACTTGCAAGTGTCAAGGGAAGGGAAAAAGATACATTTGAAGACATTATGGAAAGAGAGCGCAAAAGATTAAGGAAAGAATCTATAGATGATGTTTTTGTTGCCACTCCGTATCACAAGGTAGTTTGTATCTCTTGTTTAAGGAAAATTGGAGATAAAAGGACTTTAAAGTCCTGGTGTGGTCCAGAAGGTAAGGTGCTGGAGACTTTTTGGGCATCAATAGGCGTGATTTTGAAGGAAGTAACAGAGGATGCTCCCTATATAATAACATTTAATGGTAAAAGATTTGATATTCCTGTTATAACTACAAGAACTTTAAGATACTTGGATAATTTCTTGAGTTGCAAAGAAGATTTGCAGAAGCACATTGATGTTGCCCTAAATACATATTTTTCCACAAAGGACAAATGGGAAAACAAAAGACCAAATTATACCAATAAATACTCCAGGTTTAATGTAGATTTAATAGAATATTTTGGTTTCGGAGCATCGTTAGAGGCTTTATGCAATATCTGTGGGATACCTGTTAAGTCTGAGGGCAGCGGGTCTGAAATTGAGAAGTATTATCTAAACGGTGATTATGATAAAATTGCGCGATATTGTGCTGAAGATGTAAGGGCTACCTATGCTCTTTATCTTCGTATGCTACTAATGCATCATGCTAAAGATACCTACGGAGAAATAAAGAGAGAATTGAAAAACTTGGAATCAATTAGACCAGAGATTAAAAAGTTGACACACTAAAAGATGCTGTTATATTTAGGATTACTTTTAAGGAGAGATGTCCGAGAGGCTGAAGGAGCACGACTGGAAATCGTGTATGGGGCCAAAAGCTCTATCGCGGGTTCGAATCCCGCTCTCTCCGCCATATGTGCGCCCATAGCTCAGATGGATAGAGCGGCAGATTGCGGATCTGCAGGTCAGGAGTTCAAGTCTCCTTGGGCGCACCTGATACTTGTCCGTTGGGCTCTACGCGTTGCATGCTTTCCGAATTCCGTCAGGTCCGGAAGGAAGCAGCGGTAGGAAATGATGTGCAAGTGCTGTAGATCAGCCTGATGGACAAGTATCATGAGGAAACAAGATGTGTATTGTCTTAGCCAGAAAGTATAGACCTAAAAATTTAAGTGAGATTATAGGCCAACCCGTTGTGGTACGTATATTAGAAAATGCTATCCGCATGAATAGAATTCCGCATGTTTTCCTTCTTTCCGGCCCAATGGGGGTGGGGAAAACTTCCACTGCTCGTGTAATAGCCAAGTCATTAAATTGTGAGAAAGGACCTACCATACATCCTTGTGAGACATGCAAAAGTTGTAAGGAAATCAATGAAGGAAGGGGAATAGATGTAATAGAGATAGACGGGGCGTCCAACAGAAAGGTGGAAGAAGCGAGGAGGATTATAGAAAGCATGAAGTATCCTCCTCTTTTCTCTCTTTACAAGGTGTATATTATTGATGAAGTACACATGCTAACCATGGAAGCATTTAATGCACTGCTTAAAACAATTGAGGAACCGCCGCAATATGTAAAGTTTGTCCTTGCCACTACCAACATGCAAAAGATGCCTCCTACCGTTCTCTCTCGCTGTATGATCCTGGATTTTAAAAAAATTCCTGAATTGCTGGTAAAAAAACATATATTGGAAATTTGCGAGAAAGAACAGATAACTATGCAGGAAAATGCAGCGACGCTTATTTCCAGCTTGTGCGAGGGTTCTTTGAGAAATGCGGAGATGCTTCTGGATAGGACGATATCTTATTGTGGAAAAAATATCTCTTTGAAAGATGTAGAAGATAGTCTTTATGTTTTAAAAGAAGGGAATATACAAGCATTCTTAGATGCAATAGTAAATGGAAATGTAGAAGAGTTAGAAAAATGGTTAGAGAAAATAGAAAGCAAGGGTGTAGATATATTTTATCTTTTTAATATGCTTTTGCGTAGGATTGAAATTTACATAAAAGAGAAAGTATATTCTATGGAACAGATGATAGGTGTGATGGATGTGTTTTATAAAGCATTTATGGATATGAGAGCCGGCGTTGACGGTGAAGTTGTGTTAAGAACAGCCGCCTACAAAGCTTGCGCAGTAAAGAATCTGGTGAAAATAGAAGATATCTTAGAAGAAATTAAAACAACCAACAAATCAAATAAACAAGGGATGAGAAAAGAACATAAAATTGAGGAAAAAACGACGCAATCAAAAGGGGATTTACAAACAGAGAACTTTCCAGTAGTAAAATATATATTAGAAGAGTTTGATGGAAAGATTATAGGGAGGTTATGATGCCTAAAAGACCGGGTGGTTTAGACATGAATATGCTTATGGCTCAGGCGAAAAAATTACAGAACGAATTAAAAAAAGTTCAGGAAGAAGCGGCAAAGGAAACGGTGGATGTAACCGTCGGGGGAGGAATGGTTTCTGTGAAAGCAAGCGGAGAAGGAAAAATTGCAGAGATCAAAATATCTAAGGATATAGTTGATCCTGAAGATATAGAAATGTTACAAGATCTAATACTTTCCGGGGTGAATGAAGCATTGAGGAAAGCTAAGGAAATGGTGCAGGAAAAGATGAGCGGTGTAACAGGAGGCATGGGCTTAGGCGGTCTTTCTAATTTAATTTAAAGTTAATTTACAGTTGCTTTTATTAAATTATACATTATAATTAAATCAGATTTTATTAATTCTGGGAGGAGGGTTTTTATTATGTTGAAGAGATTAGATGTAAGATGGCACGCCAGAGCAGGCCAAGGCGCAGTAACTGCTGCTCATAATTTGGCCGAGATTATGGCTCAGGAAGAAGGGGCCTATGCCAGGGCATTTGCCGTTTATGGTGCGGAAAAAAGAGGGGCACCGGTAATAGCATTTACTAGGCTTTCGGATCATCCAATAAGAGACCATTCAGAATATATGGAGCCAGATGTAGTACTCCTTCTTGACCCTACATTGGTTGGGTTAGTAAATATAGCAGAAGGAACAAAAAAAGGAGCAACGGTTATTGTAAACACATCTTTAAAGAAAGAGGACCTGATTAAACAGTTAAATTTAAAAGGATTTAAGGTTTACATACTGGATGCCAACAAAATAAGCAGGGATGAACTTGGTAGATCTATTCCTAATGTTCCCATGTTGGGTGCACTTTCTCAAGTACTGAATTTAATAGATAAAGATAGCTTGTCCAAAAAGGTAGAAAAATTACTGAAGGATGCAGGCAAGTTTAGCGAGAAGATAGTTCGAGGGAATATCAATGCACTCAAGAAAGGATTTGAGGGGGTTCAATAATGAAAATAGGAGAAAAGGCACAATGGAATGACTTATTGACAGGTGGTGTGATAGAGGATCCGGGAAATAGTGTGGATTACAAAACAGGCCCATGGAGAACAGAAAGGCCTATATGGAATAAAGATGCGTGTATAAATTGCATGTTTTGTTGGGTTTACTGTCCCGATTCAGCTATTAAAGTAGACAAAGATGGAAATATGGCTGGCATAAATTATGATTTTTGTAAAGGATGCGGGATATGCGTTAAAGAATGTCCTAAACCTAATACATTGGCTATGGCCTTAGAAGTGGATATAGAGAAAAAAGGTATGGATACCGTATTTAAAGAAACATTCGGAGGGAAATAATGGGAAACAAAGTAGCATTAGATGGTAATACTGCCGCGGCACATGCCATCAGGCAGATTAATCCTGATGTTATCGCTGCTTTCCCCATAACACCGTCTACACAGATTCCGATGACAGTGGCTTCATTTATTGCTGATGGATTGATGGATACAGAATTAGTTACTGTAGAATCAGAACATTCTGCTATGAGTGCTTGTGTGGGAGCGGCTGCGGCGGGCGGAAGAGTAATGACGGCAACGGCAGCTCAAGGATTAGCCTTGATGTGGGAAATTGTATATGTCGCTTCTTCTATGAGATTACCGATAGTAACTGTGATTGCAGCGAGGGCATTGAATGCACCATTGAATATTCATGGAGACCATTCGGATGTTATGGGAG
>JAGGSB010000035.1 GCA_021159305.1 Deltaproteobacteria bacterium
TGCCAGAGGCAGTTGTCAAGACAAAGCTTCGCTTTGCTTGCAAACGCTGAAAGCGTTTGTCAAGACAAACAACAAAGTTGTTTGCTTGCAACTCTGGATTGTAATAAAAAGCGTATAGAAATTAAATAAAATTAATTTTATCAACGGTAAAAACTTGGTTTACTTTGGTGTCGGATACTGTGAGATTTGACAATAACTCGTATCTTTAATATTTTATTATCTAACTACGCTACTTTTATTTTTATATCTAAATATTTATAATATGTCCAAACGCTTAGGAGGTGTGAAATGCTTACAGCTTTGATTTTAATTAATGTAGAAAAAGGAAAAATCCACAATGTGGCAGAGGAAATATCTCAGTTAGAGGAAGTGGTTGAAGTTTATTCTATCGCAGGACCTTATGACCTTATGGCAAAGGTTCAGGTAAACGAATATGAGGCTTTCAATGAAATTATACCCGATAAACTCCAGAAGATTGATGGTATAAAAAGCACCCAGACATTGATGGCATTTAAGGCTTATAAATTTTAGGAGGTTAAAATGATAAAGACTATATTCAAAAAGATAACAGAAAACAAAGATTTAACCTTTAGCGAAACATATAATTTAATAATAGAACTTGACAAAGACAGGCTCACTCCAACACAGATCGGTGGATTTTTAGTGGGATTTTTAATGAAAGGTCCTTCTATCACAGAAGTTGCCGCTATCGCAAGGGCAATGAGAGATATATGCATTGGCATAAGACCAAAGGTGAAGGGGAGATTGATTGATACTTGTGGAACAGGTGGGGGATTAAGAACATTTAATATTTCTACCGCGAATGCAATTGTTGCCGCGGCAGGCGGAATACCTGTTGCAAAACATGGCAGTCGTTCCATTTCATCCTCATCGGGAAGCGCAGATGTATTGGAGACACTGGGTGTTAATGTGGGCTTGCCGCCGGAAAAGGTAGCAAAATTGATAGAAAAAATCGGTATAGGTTTCTTGAATGCTGGTATCTGTCATCCTGTGATGGGAAAGGTATGGGGTCCTGAGCAGGAATTGGGCATAAAAACAATATTTTTTACCATAACTGGCCCTCTAATAAACCCTGCTGATGCAAAGGCTCATGTTCTGGGTGTATATAGACCAGATTTAGTAATGATGGTGGCAAAGGTTTTGGTAAAACTTGATTTCATTCATGCTTTCGTGGTTCACGGTTTGGACGGTGTGGATGAAATTTCATTATTGGGCAAAACATTAGTAGCAGAAGTAAAAGGAGATAAAATAGAAAAATACGAGATTAAGCCTGAGGACTTTGGACTTGAAAGGTGTTCGTTTGAGGATGTAGAAGGTGGAGATGCAAAGCACAACGCAGATTTAATAACAAAGATATTCAAGAATGAAGAAAAAGGAGCACCAAAGAATATGCTCATTCTAAATGCCGGTGCATCATTTGTGGCTGGAGGAAAAGCAAAAAATCTCACAGATGGTATAAAGATGGCGAGAGAGGTTATAGAAAGAGGACTTGCATATAAAAAATTAGAGGAGTTTGTAAGAGAAAGCAATCAAATATGATTTCTTTGAAAAAAGCTATATTAAACAAAAAAGCAAAAGGCAAAAATCCCGTTATAAGTGAGATAAAAGTTTATTCCCAAAAGGAAGGAGAGCTTGTTGGAAAAAGAGATGTGATGAAGCTTGCAAAAGAAATGGAGTCTGCAGGTGCGGTTGGTATATCTGTTGTGACGGAAGGAAAATATTTTCATGGAAGTCTGGATATATTAAAAAAGGTGAGGCAAAGTGTTTCTCTCCCTATTTTAAGAAAGGATTTTATCACATCAAAGAGACAGCTTGATGAATCAAAACAAGCTGGTGCTGATATCAATCTTTTGATAGTAGCAAAAACACCGATAAATCTTCTAAAAGAACTCATTGGTTACTCACATAGGTTAGAAATGGAGGTTTTGGTAGAGATTCACACAGAGGATGAATTAAACAAGGTAAAAGATTTAGATGTTGATATTTTGGGCATAAACAACAGGGATATATTAAGACTTGAGATGGACGATGGAAATGTATCAACTACAGAGAAGATTGCTAAAAAGATAAAAGGCAAGCTTCCCATCATAAGCGAAAGCGGTGTAAAAACAAAAGAGGATGTAAAAAGAGTAATGTCTTTTGTAGATGCTGTTCTTATAGGGACGGCGATCCTCAAATCAGAAAATATAGGAGAAAAGATAAAGTGGCTTATGTCCGATTGAAGGTCTGCGGCATAACAAACGAAGAAGATATAAAAATTTGTGCTCAAGCGGGGGTTGATGCTTTAGGATTTGTAGTTGAATATCCAATAGATGTGCCCTGGAACATCAATGGGCTTTATGCAAAAAAGCTTTTGTCTCTTGTCCCGCCATTTGTAACCTCAGTTCTGGTGACAGGTGGAGAAAATAAGAAAATTATTGCTCTGGTGAGACTTTTAAAGCCTGATTGCGTTCAAATCCACTGGAGAAAAAATCCTGATGAAACAAAAGAACTTGTTGATGTTACCAAAAAAGAAGGAATAAAAACTATTCAGGTTTTGAGGATTAATACTAACATTAATGAGACAGATTCCGAAACAAAGGAATTCATTGCTGCTTCAAAGGCATATGCTTCAACCGGCATTGATGCTTTGCTTGTTGATGCTTTCACAGAAGAGAAACCGGGTGGCACAGGCATATCTTTGAGCTTCAAACTTTTAAGAAAAATAAGGGAAAATATAAACATCCCATTGATCATAGCGGGGGGAATAAATCCATCTAATGTTAAAAAATATATAGAATATGTAAAACCATTTGCCATAGATGTGATAACTGGTGTGGAAAAAGAAAAAGGAAAGAAAGACAAAGAAAAGGTTGAAGAGCTAGTGAAAATCCTAAGGAGAACGTAAAAGTATTTTTACTGAGAACATACATTTTTTGTTTTTGCAGGAAATCTGCCTTAAAATGGATCTTTTTAGTGCTTATCAGGATTGCTAAAAGATAGCGCAAAGTTAACTAACGTTATGAATAAAGTAGTTTACAGAAAACAGGTGAAAACTCAAAAATCCCAATACAATGCATTCGGGGATGGCTTTCCCCTTATAATTGTTTTTTTAATCTCAAGGATTTCTCCTGTTTTGTCTGGCGCAAAATTATCTTTAGTGATTTTGATATCCATAGAGACTCCACCACAACTTGGAAGCCATAGTTTACCTATAGAGCAGCTTCCATGTGAACCATGGCTGATCTCGCAACTCTTGACATGAGAAATACCGGGGAGAGTGCGACCAACATAAGTTTCTGTTATAGGATATTGATTTAACAAATAATGGAGGTTAATTCCTGTTTTTGAGATGGCATTTTCGTGATTTATTGCTCTGGCCAGAGCAATAAACCTAAAGAGAGATTCAAGCTCAACATAAATTGGTTTTTCCTCTGCTATCTGTTTATATTTTGCAGTGAAATTCTCTGCAAATCTTTTAGCTAATGGGTCAGGATAACCAGTACTCGTCACCTCTCCTGTCTTGGCAAGAAATTCTTCTTCAGTTAAAAGTCTTATCTGACATTGTTTGATAATTACTATTCCCTTGTTTTTTACATATAAAACATTGCCAGGGAAAAACCAGAATCTATTAAGTGAAGGAGATAAAGAAACAGGTTGACCCCGAATACAATCCCCTTTAACTTTATTTAAGGTCATATCACTAAGGTCTTCAAACCCCTCAATTCCTAAAAGAGCAGAATTATCTACCACTCTCTTCATATAGTAGTCGGCTTTTACCATTACCTTAGCAAAATGAGTATCAAATGGAATACCAATAACCCGTACTTGTTCGGGTTGGATACAGATAGTGTGCCATTGTTCAAGAAATCTTTCTGTTTCTCTTGTAGAATAATTGGCAACTTTTTTTCTAATCCACTGAAGTTGCTTTAATGTTTCAGGAGTAGGATCAATAGAACAACCAGGAGGTGAATAAGGGCTATATTTCCCCTGAGCATTCCTAAGAGAAATAACAAAATCTTCCAGATAAAGTGGAGGAGAAGTAAAATCAACTTTTCCGACAAGAATAATGTCTCCAATTTTTTCATCTATAGCAAACCCATTTATCTCTTTTAATCCGCAAAGCTCAACAATATTCTCAGGGCAATCTTGGTGAGTCACACAACTCTTAACTTTTTGTTGTAAAACTTTAAGAGAAACAGCTCGCCCTCCAGCAAGCCCCTTCTGTGGATAAAATACGATTAAAAAAAAGGTTATTATTAGACCCACTCTGACTATTTTTAGTAATCTATTATTATTAGCCATTTTAAAATCTCCCCTAATTTCAAGTAATAAGTGCAACTGCTTGTTAAAAAAAGTAATTAGAAAAATCCTTTTTTCAAGATAAACAAGCAAATTTTTTATTTATGTTTCTCTCTATTTCTATCAGGTTATATTTGCCAGTCATAAATTCTATGAACGAAAGATTAGAAGTGGCAATATCTATAAGCAAGCGAGGACTTTCTTTTGAAGAAATAAGACTGGATAAAATTACATTAGAATCTATAAAAAATTTCAGCCTTTGCGAAGGATTATTCCCCATAAAGTTCCTTTGAGAAAACTTTTCTTCCTTCCTTTAATGTCTTTAGAAGCTCTTCCGGACTTATACCGGCAGATTTTAAAAGCCTGTTTACTTTCTTTCTTATTTCTTCTATAGCGAACTGCCTTTTTGTAAAAATAATAGACTCACCTACTGGTATAAGCACAACTTCTTCTCCTTCTTCTAAGTCAAATACTTTTCTTATATCCTTAGGCAAAGTTATCTGCCCTTTTTTGCGAATTTGCACCACATATTGTTTGTCATAATTTCTCCCTTCCGGATTCTCACAACTAAATTTTATGGCAGAATAGCTATTATGTTAACCGTCTCTACCAGAAGCATTAAAAACAGCTATTGCAGAGATAATCTCTCTTATATCTAAAGAAGAATCGCCACCACTGAAGAAAATCCCCTTTTGTAGAAACTGTGCTTAGCGGGAATTCTGCTGGGTATAATTTTTTAGTTGATTCTATTGTGTTTTCTGTTAAAAATGAATTTACAAGTTATATAGGAGGTAATTATGCTTAAGTTAAATCCTGAAACAGAAAAAGAAGTTTTAATTAAATCGGCAGAGGAGATATGTATTGCCGCAAGAACTGCACCAAAGTCTTATGGAGAAGATAAAATTGTAACCGCTATAATTTATGATGAAGAGCTTAAGAAATTACAAAAAGAGATGAGAAAGATAGGAGAGGAGAAAAAGCTACATTTTTTATTAAGAGATGGGGAGAATATAAATGATAAAATTGTAGTTTTGATAGGAACATCATTGAAAACCCATCCTCCGCTGTTTTTAGATAATGAATATATTGACCCTTGCATTGATTTGGGCATAGCCATTGGTTCAGCCGTATCTACAGCTTCTCGGTTAAAGATAGATAACAGAATAATGCTGAGTATTGGTTTGGCTGCAGTTAATCTAAGAATCCTGGGAGAAGATGTCAGGGTAGCTTATGGAATACCATTGAGTATCTCAGGAAAAAATCCATTTTTTGATAGGAAAAAATGAAAAAAGAAGATTTATATCTTTTTAGATGAGAATAAATCAAATCCATCAATTATTTAGTGTATCACCGATGGGCAGGGGTATTACCAAAAGAACGCCGCATAAAAATTATTGAAGAAGGCGGAGTTTTGGGGGAGGAGCAAAAAACTTTGCAGTATAGAAATATTACTCATAGTATACTTTTGTACTATCCGTCTCTATTGCAGATGCTTATGACCGGCGGAGAAGGTTTTTAAAGATAGTAAAAATTATAAGGAGATTTTTAAAATGCAGCTACAAATAAAAAATATTTTGTTTTTTGTGTTTTTCTTTGCATTTATGCAGTTTAATGTATCTTATGCAGGAGATTGTAAGTATTTACCAGATTTTGAAGCTTATTATAAATTCAAGTTCCGTAATGGAATAACAGTTGCAACTGGTATTCTTAAAGGAAAGAAATATGGAAAGCAATACAAAATGGATTTTCAGGGTAAAACTACTAAAATTATAAGTCTTTTTTATAAAGCAGAAGGGCATACCTACGGCAATGTAGATATAAACACACTGCAGCCGTTGAACTGTGTCTATATAAGAAAACTGCCTCACAAATCAAAGATTGTATATATAAAATATGTTGATAAAAATAAAGCAATAGTTAACACAACCAAGATTAAAGCCTCCAAAATTAAAAAAGAAGATGAAACGGTAACCTGGAAAAAATCTATATTTTCCCCTATGTCTTTGTATGTCTTTTTTATGCATACTGGCTTTCAACTCAATAAAAGATACAGCAAGTATGTCGTCATTAGCGACAATGTTCATAAAGTTGAAATAATATCTTTTAAAGCTGGAGGAAAAACAAGGATAGAAACGAAAATGTCCAGAATGAAAAACGGTAAAGTAGACGCAAGTAAAAAGGTGGAAGAGGTTCACGCCTGGATAAATGATTTGAAAATACCAGTTAAAATGGAATACAAGTTTGGAATGGGAACTATAGAATGCAATCTAAAAAAACTTATTATGGAAACTAAAGATGAATAGTTTACCGTTTTTGTTTTAGAATTATTATCTGATTTTTTGTAGCTTTGACTGCGTTGTTAAACAACATTCTTAAAGATGGGTAGTCTTGGGATGATATCTCGGCTTGTTTCAACGAAAGAACGCTTGCGTAGATAATCTTTTCTCCTTCCTTTCGCCAACGAATACAAAAATTCCCTATTTTATTTTCATAAGTATAATTCTCCGGTATAAAAAAAGACACATAGCCATCAGGCAATGTAATGACAACGTGAGCATGTTTTTCCATTCTATAACCAATGCGATAAGAATATTTGTGTTTTTTGGCAGCTACTTGTTGAGACAAACGGGTATATATAACTACAGGTGGATGGAATAAGAGCATATGAGCAGTCTTAGTAGCAAATTGGTTGTCTTTTAAATGAAAAGAGCTAATTACTTCAGATTGGTTTAAATCGTGAAAGTCAGAGATGTGAATATCGTCTATGCTTGTTCCAGGACTAATCTCTGAGGCTTTAGCTTCCAAGGACTGTCTTTTTTCTCTTTCTGTAGCATATAAAAACCTATGTCTTTCAAACATGGCATAAACACCGCTATAGCCGAACTTTACCTGACCCTCTAATGCACCATTTCCGGTGATCTTAAAATCTCCCCGATAATTTTCCTGATTAAAACTGGAAGGAAAAACAGGGGTTTTTGCTAAAATGGCTTTTTCCCCATCAATAATTAGCACTTTTCTTCCCTGGTCCGAAGGAGGAAGCATGCCGCAGGAAGCTGTTTCGGCTGTGCTATCTAAGAAAATAAACTTGCCATTTAGATGCACTGCTGCAATTTCGTGGTTGAATGCTCCCGGCGTGGGGAGACCTGTATCCAGAGGAGATACACTTGAAGTAGGAATGAGTACTGGATAAGCGTCAATTTCCACCGCCCTTAGCATACTGATCAATAAGGTAGAATGGTCTTTACAATCACCGTATCTTAAGCGAAAAGTTTGAGCGGCAGGATGAGGCTTGTACCCACTGATACCAAACTCAACGCCTACATAGCGAATATTGGTAGCAACATAGTTGTAGATCGCCTCTACCTTTTGCCATGAATTATTTAATCCTGTTGTCAGCTCCCGTGCTTTTTTCTCAATGGCTTCATCTGGCTGCATTGCCCCATTAGCCAATTTCGTATACCAGGAGGCTACTTTATTCCAATCAGAAATGCTGGAGACAGCAATATGAGCTGCAATTTCCCCTAATGGCGGAGCGCTACATTCTTTGTCTATAGCAGGCAGATTTCTTAGTTCCCAGGTGTAGATTTTTCTTCCCTTTTTTTCTTCAATTACAGGAGCAGCGATGAGATTTTTTGTTCTTATCTTAGGGGACTTATCGGCAGGGAATTCCAGCCGATAGACAGCTCTTTTTACCGGATAATACTGTTGAAATAGATTACTTGACCAGAAATTCCCCTTCATATAAGGTTTTATAGTTTTTATTTCATAGGCGTAATCAATGATTACCTCTGGGCAGAGAGCAGGCATAGAGATGGTCTGATATTTCAAATCTGAATAAATGGGGGCATTCTTCACAAAAGGAGGAGAAACAATATTGTAAGCTTTTGAGTTAGGTTTTATCTTGATACCGTTGGGAAGCAATGTAAAAGCATGAAGAACCTTTAATCTCTCAAACTCGGTGGAGAATGGAATCACCACTTCTCCAAACTCTTGAATACCCTTGCGATTTAAGATTTTAATACGTATATGCACATACTGCTTTTCTTTGCCTTGACTATCAAAAGAACTTCTCCACTCATCCAATAAGATAATCGCACCCTTAGATGTAGTTTGAGCCTGTGCCAAATTTAGCAGAAGAACTATCAGTATGAAACTTAAAAATAGAATTGATAATTTTCTCATATGACTTCTATATATATCATTGATTTCAAATATTTTAAAGGATAGAAATGGAAAAATTGATTCGTTTGTCTGTAAATGGTTTCTTGCTTTACTATATAAAAGGTTTATGATATACATGTCAGCCTTATGGAAAGTAAAGAGACTAAGAATTTTTCAAATATCAGGAAAAGCATTTTAATAGGGATGTTTATCGTAATTGTATTTATGACATGTTTGGTATGTAAATATAGCGATTGCTTCAACTTGCAAAGTACTCAAGCTAAGACCATTAATGTTAGTTCCACTCAGGAGTTGACGAACACCCTGGAAAAATACAACATGTTGAACAATATTCATAAACAGAAACCTTTTATAATAATCAAAAGAGTTCCGAAAGATATTAGCAGCATAGATGATGTTGAGTTAAGGGAAAAATTTTTTATACGCATTCTTACACCTGCCGCTATGGTTGCGCTATCAGAAGTAAGAAAAGAAAGGAACACTCTGATAAATATTCTTAAGAAGATGAATAACCAGAAAATCGTAGATGTCAATTTAGACTCCATGGACAAAAATGACAGGGTTTTTTTAAGGGTTATTGTAAAGAAATATCGTTCTAACGACTCTTCGGAACTTCTGAAAAGGATAGATGAAGTCCCGCTGAATCTCATTCTTGCTCAAGGAGCAATAGAATCAAATTGGGGAAGATCAAGATTTGCTATTCAAGGCAACAATCTGTTTGGTATGTGGACCTACAAACATAGGGGTATCAAACCTAAAAAATCTAAGCTTGAAGATAACCACAAAGTGGCAAGATATCCTTCTATTTTAGATTCTGTAAGGGCTTATATATATAATCTAAATGTAGGCTGGGCATATAGAGATTTTAGAGAGGCGAGGGTAAAGACTAAGGATGCAATAGAGCTTGCAAATTACCTATCAAAATATTCTAAGAGGGGACAGCTATATATCAAGGATGTCAAAGCCTTAAGCAGAAGATTGAATAAGCAATATGCTATAGATAAATCAGCATCATATGCCAATTTATTTAATTAGATTTATTTGTATATTGACAATTGTTTTTTGCTGTAAATTTGCATTTGCAGGAAATGTTGTGGTTCTTATTTACCACAAAATCGGTGATCCTCGTACTCCTTCGACAAATGTAAGCGTAGAAAAATTTAAACATCAAATGAAATATCTAAAAACCCACAATTATCAGATTATCCACTTAAAAAAATTGGTCAGTTTGTTAGAAAATCACAAAACATTACCAGAAAATGGAGTAGTAATTACCATAGACGATGGTTATAAAAGTGTCTATACGAATGCTTTCCCAATCTTAAGGGCTTACAGGTATCCATTTACCGTATTCTTGCCCACTGAAGCCATAGAAAAAGGGTATCCTGCCTATATGAGTTGGAATGAGATAGGGACAATGAGGAACTGGGGTGCGGATTTTCAGTCACATAGTAATGCGCACCATCATATGGCTTTTATCCCTTCAAATATGAATGAAAAGACATACAGAAAATGGATAAGAAATGATTTGCAAAAAAGCATAGACATATTCCAAAACAGGTTAGGATACAAACCAGGAATCTTTGCTATTCCTTATGGTGAATATAACAAAATTTTGATAGAAGAAGCATTAAAGATAGGATTTAAAACCTTGTTAACTCAAGACCCCGGTGCAGTAGATGAAAATACACCTTTAGATTTAATTCCAAGAGAGCCCATCCTGGGAAAAAGCTGGTCAACAATGTCACATTTTAAAAAGGTTCTAAATCATATTAATTTGCCAGTAACCAAACATTTTCCCGATATAGGAATTTTAAAGAATAGAATCAGTATTATTGGAGCGAGGCTAAAATATCCAGATAATTACAAAAACATAAGAATCTATGTCAGCGAAACAGGCTGGCATAAGGCTAAATTGGACAAGGAAGGGCAGGTTTATATAAAAAATAACTACAAACTAAAGAGAAAAATCAACAGGATAGGCGTTGCTGCCTATGATAAGAATACAGGCGAAGAAGCCGTTAATTTCTGGATGATAATTAGAAAATAGTTATAGTGGATGCCCAATCCCGAGGTAATCCAGAGGCTAATATTCTTCTTTTTTGCCTCAGGATTACCTTTTCCTCTGTCATTCCCGTGAAAGCATGCCCTCGACCTGATCGGGGGCGGGAATCCAGA
>JAGGSB010000036.1 GCA_021159305.1 Deltaproteobacteria bacterium
TGCCAGAGGCAGTTGTCAAGACAAAGCTTCGCTTTGCTTGCAAACGCTGAAAGCGCTTGTCAAGACAAACGACAAAGTCGTTTGCTTGCAACTCTCTACGAGAGTTGTCAAGACAAACGACAAAGTTTTATTGAAACAAATAGACTGAAAGTATATTAACTGATAGAATCAGCGTGGCGAACTAATAATGCCGCCAACGACCCCTAACGTATTGCGGATAATCAAAGTTTATCTGTGTTTCCCTCTTTCTTTCTCAAACCATTGTTTAACATTATCGCTTAATTTTAAGTAACTTACTAAAAAGAGTGTCTAAAATATACTCATGATTGCGAGAAATACTGATAAATATTGCCCCTCTTTCCCAAAAACCGATATGAGAATGGCTATAGTTAAGGCAACATTTTTGCTAACAGATGTAAAAACAACTGCCTGATGATGCACATATTCAAAAGAAGGGTACGCTGGATGAATCCACAACATTTGACAATAACTCTTTTTTAACATGTTATAATAGACTGAATTTACAACATAAAAAGGAGTGAGAAATGAAAAGAGAATTACCACTTAAAAGCAGGCTTGTAGAAAATGTGAGGTTTTTTATGGGCAACGGACAAACCATGCTTGTATCGTGTTCAAATAAAAAAGGAACAACTACAAATGTTCTTACTGTAACCTGGGTTACACCCACCTCATTTCAACCTCTCCTGTTTTTGATCTCCATCGGTAAAGGAGAAAAAGGGGAAAGCACATACAGATTTTCTTATAGGCTCATTGAAGAATCAGGGGAATTTGTAATCAATGTGCCCACCATAGATTTAAAAGAAAAGGTTCTGCAGGCAGGTTGTATACATGGTGAAAGTATAGATAAATTTAAAGAAATAAAGCTTACCCCTATAAAGGCTAAAATAACAACAGCACCTCTCATAGAGGAATGCATCTTAAATATTGAATGCAGAGTAATAAAAGAATTTGAAACGGGTGACCATGTGGTGTTTGTGGGTGAAGCTGTTGTTATACACTACAATGAAGATGTAATGACAAAAGATGGATTTTCTAATAAATACAAACAAAAATCTAATATGGTGCATATCGTGGATCTGTTGGAGAAAAAGATTTAGGAACCTTCGTTTTTGTCCTTATTCAAAAATGAGGTAAGCATATCAATGGGTATGGGGAATAATACAAAACTTGTCTTCTCCGTAGCCACAGTGGCAAGAGTTTGAAGATACCGGAGTTGCAAAGCAGAAGGTTGATGAGAAATAATTTCTGCAGCTTCAGTTAATTTTTCTGCGGCTTGATATTCACCCTCTGCATGAACAATCTTGGCCCTTTTTTCTCTTTCCGCTTCAGCCTGAGCAGCCATAGCCCTTTTCATTGTATCCGGCAATTCTACATCTTTAACCTCCACCATGCTTACCTTTATTCCCCATGGATTTGTGCCTTCATCCACAATCTCCTGTATCTTTTTATTGAGCCTATCCCTGTGGGCTAACAACTCATCCAGTTCACTCTGTCCCACCACATTCCTTAGAGTAGTCTGACCGAGCAGATAGGTAGCCTTTGTAAAATCGGCTACTTTGAGTATGGCCTGTGAGGCATCCACCACCCGAAAGTAGATTACCGCATCAACCTTAATGGTAACATTGTCCACTGTGATGCATTCTTGAGATGGAACATCCATCGTAACCACACGCAGGTCAACCTTCCACATCCGCTCAATAAATGGTATTAAAAAAACAAGACCCGGACCTCTCAATCCCACAAATCTACCTAAGCGAAAGACAGCTCCTCTCTCATATTCCTGAACAATTCTAATAGCCGCTGGCAAGATTATTATTGCTATCACTAAAATAACAATGAAATAAATCAACCAGTTCATTTTTCCTCCTTATTATTTTTTGTTACCCATAAATTCAAGCCTTTCACTTTTTTCACCACAACCTCTTCCCCTGCCTTTATCTCGCCATTTATAGATATGGCATACCACAATTCTCCTTCAATTAAAACTGTTCCCTTAGGATTGAGTGATGTTTTTGTTATTGCAGTTTTTCCTACCATACTTTCTGCGCCTGCTGTCTTTTTCCTCTTTCTATCTTTTATAACAATACCAATGAGAAGTATGAAGAATGCAGTAATGACAATTGAAACCCCTATAACAAGACTCAAATTTATTTTAATTTCTGGAGTGTGACTGAACAACACCAATGAACCCATAACCAGAGAAATTATCCCTCCTGCAGTAAGCAGTCCAAAACTAACAGTAAAGATCTCTGCCATAAAGAAAAGGGTAGCGAGCAAAATAAGGGCTATACCTCCCCAGTAAGCATTCAACACTCCCAGTGAGTAAAATGCCAGAAACAAACTTATACCACCTACGACTCCGGGAAAAATCACCCCCGGATGGGAAACTTCTGTGATCAGCCCTATTATGGCTAAAGTAAGCAGAACATAGACAATATTAGGATTACTTATAATCTGCAAAAAATGTTCAATGCTATTCATATCATTTTTAATTATTTTATACTGTTTTGTATCAATGATAATCTCTTTCCCATTAGATAATGTAACTTTTTTGCCATTGATAAGGGAAATAAGTTGTTTTAGATTTTTTGCTTGAATATCAATAAGATTACACCTTAATGCCTCGTCATCCCTGAAAGATTTACTTTCAGTTACAGCTAATCTGGCTTCCTTTATATTGCGACCTCTCTCCTTAGCAATAGTCTCCATCCATTTGGCAGAAAAATTCACTATCTTTTTCATGTGTTCCTTTGATATCTTTTCTCCTCCAGTAGTCACAGGATGAGCAGCGCCAATTGTGGTGCCTGGAGTCATAGCCGCAATATGAGCGGACAAGGTAATAAACGCTCCAGCTGAAGCTGCCCAGGCTGTCTTAGGATAAACATAAACTACAACTGGCACTTTTGAATTCACAATTCTTTTTACTATTTTATCCGTAGAGTTGAGAAGTCCTCCTGGGGTATTTAACTCAATAACACATAAAGAGTTATCTTTCTCTGCTTTAGTAATACCCCTTTCAATATAATCAGTTACAGCAGGAACAACAATACCCTCTACCCGAAGAACTTCAATATTGGAACTAAAAACAATAGCTCTTCCTTCAATTATTATAAAGAAGAATAAAATGAGAAAAAGAAATTCCAATCTTTTCATATCAACTAAATTATATTCCAATATTGATAAAAAATGCATTTAAAATTGGCAAAATTTAACCCCGAATTGGTAGAAAAAATTTTAAAAACAACAGAAAATCAGCAATGGTGCTATTTTGCTACCCTCTGCCTATAATTATCTTCTATTTCTATTTTTTCTTTTAGATACTTGCCAGTTATGGAATAAGGATTATGAATAATTTCCTGAGGTGTACCATAAGCCACCACTTTCCCCCCTTTTTCTCCTCCTTCCGGGCCTAAGTCAATGATATAATCTGCTCTTTTAATGATGTCTAAATCATGTTCTATGACAACCACCGTATTACCCAAACCCACCAATCTATCTATAATGGATAGTAGTTTGTTTATATCGTCTGGGTGCAATCCCACAGAAGGCTCATCCAGAAGATATAGTGTTTTTCCAGTTTGAGGATGAATGAGTTCACGCACCAGTTTTATTCTCTGTGCTTCTCCTCCAGAAAGTGTAGTTGCACTCTGCCCTAATTTTATATAACCTAACCCTATATCTCTCAACAGTTTAAGTTTTTTCTCAATACGCACAATGTTCTTAAAGAATAACCATGCTTCTTCTACCGTCATATCTAAAACATCGGCTATACTTTTTCCTTTGTATTTTATCCTTAAAGTTTCCTCATTGTATCTCTTGCCTCCACAGGCATCACAACTTACATATACATCAGGAAGAAACTGCATCTCTATCTTTACAGATCCTTCTCCCCTACATCTTTCACATCTTCCTCCTTTCACATTGAAACTAAAACGAGCGGGTGTGTATCCTGCCATCTTTGATTCAGGAAGTTGCGCATAAAGTTCTCTTATGTCTGTAAATACCCCCGTATATGTGGCAGGATTAGACCTTGGTGTTTTTCCAATGGGGCTCTGATCCACATGAATAATCTTGTCTATATTTTCAATTCCCTCAATATTCTTACATTTTTCCTCAGAAGCATCTAACCCATATAAAATGTTCATTGCGCATGGATAAAGGGTGTCAAATATAAGTGAAGATTTGCCTGAACCCGAAGGACCGGTTACGCACACAAATATACCCAACGGTATGTCCACATCAATATTTTTCAAATTGTGTTCCTTAGCCCCTATTATACGAAGATAATTTTTCGCTTTTCTAAAACGAAGATTTTTCTCTATACATTTTTTTTTGGATAAATAGAGTCCGGTTAATGCATCACTTTTTTCTATGTCCTTCGGTGTTCCACGGGCTACCACCTTTCCTCCGTATATGCCTGCACTAGGACCCATATCTATCACCCAATCTGCTGCTTTAATAATAGCTTCATTATGTTCCACCACTATCACTGTATTATCATTATCCTGCAGAGATTTTAAGGTATTTATAAGTCTGCAAGTATCAGAAGCGTGTAATCCTATAGACGGTTCATCCAATATATACAAAACTCCTGTTAGCTTTGAGCCGGCCTGAGTGGCCAATCTAATACGCTGTGACTCTCCTCCTGAAAGAGTATATGCAGAACGAGAAAGCGTAAGGTAATCTAACCCTACATTTATAAGAAAATTAAGACGATTTTTAATCTCTTCTAACAAATTTCCTGCTATCTTTTTTTCCCAGGGCGTAAACTCTTTTTCTAAATTTAAGAAGAATTTATACGCCTCCGATACAGGCATATCCGTAATGTCAACGATATTTTTATCTTGAATCCTTACAGACAAACTCTCTTTGTTTAATCTTTTTCCCTTACATTCTGGACAGGTGAATTCTTTCATCAGCTCTTTAATCTCTCTGCGTACGATAGATGATTCTGTTTCCACAAATTGCTTACCAATCAAATTTATCACACCTTCAAACGGCTTCTTGTAGGTATGCAAATTACCATCTCTTTTGAAGTAAAATTCTATTTCTTTTCCTGCTGTTCCATGAAGGATAATATCTTTTTCTCTTTCTGAAAGTTCTTTAAATGGCTTATACATGTCTATATCAAAATATTCACACACCTCTCTCAATATCACCTGGTAAAACTTGTAATGTTTTCTTTTCCATGGCTTTATTGCCCCTTCCCTTAAACTCAAATTTTCATCAGGGATGAGTTTTTTTATATCCAGCATATGTTTTACACCCAGACCTCCGCACAACTTACAGGCTCCTTGAGGATTATTAAAAGAAAAACTTTGGGGAGTAATCTTCTTATAACTTATTCCACACGCTGGACATGCAAGTTTTTCCGAAAATATCTCATCTTGCTTATCTGATTCAGAAGTGTAAACAAAACCATTCCCTTTTTTTAAAGCCAACTCAACAGATTGATAAAGCCGTGAGTCTAAATCATCTCTTATTAAAAGCCTGTCTATAACCAAAAACAGGTTGTGTTTTTTATTCTTATTCAATTTTATTTCATCTTCCAATAGGTAATATTTCCCATCTATTCTTACTCTAACAAAACCCTCTTTTTTCAAATTCTCCAAAATATCTAAAAATTCACCCTTCCTTCCCAAAACAACAGGAGCAAGAATAATAATCTTTTTATCTTTTCTTTTTTTAATTTTCTCCACAATATCCGAGGTTTTTGAGATACTATGGGACGTCCACACTTATAACAATAAGGTTTCCCTATATGGGCAAACAAAAGCCTCAGATAATCATAGCTTTCTGTAATTGTACCTACGGTTGAACGGGGATTAGAAGATACACCACGTTGATTAATAGCGATAGCAGGAGAAAGCCCTTCAATTGATTCTACATTGGGCTTTTCTATCCTCTCTAAAAATTGACGAGCATAACTGCTCAGAGATTCTACATATCTTCTTTGACCTTCAGCATATAAAATATCAAAAGCAAGTGTTGATTTACCAGAACCGGAAGGGCCGGTTATAACTATTAACTTGAATTTCGGTATGTCCGCAGAGACATTCTTTAAGTTGTTTACACACGCACCCCTTACCTTTATCCACTTCATGCCACCCCTTTTGCCAAATCTTTAAATGTCATAGTATTGCTGAAGAAACTCATCTTTATTGTCATCCCAGCAGGGCCATTTCTCTGTTTTCCAATCTTTATTCTCGCAATGTTTTTTTCCTGTGTCTTTTCATTATACATTTCGTCTCTGTATATAAACAGAATAACATCTGCATCTTGTTCTATTGCCCCCGACTCACGCAGGTCGGCAAGCATAGGCATTTTATTATCCCTGGACTCCACCCCTCTGTTGAGTTGAGAAACAGCAATAACAGGTATGTTCAACTCTTTTGCCAAAATCTTCAAAGAGCGGGAAATTTCTGTTATTTCCTGAACCCGAGATTCTGTCTTCATGCCTTTCATAAGCTGGAGATAATCAACAATAATCAGAGATATATTTTTTTCTAATTTTATCTTTCTTGCCTTTGCCCTTATATCTAATACAGAAAGCATCGGGCTATCATCTATGTATATGGATAAGTTTCTTAGATGATCAAATGCATTGGGAAGTTTATCCCATTCTTCTTTTCTCATATAACCTGTGCGCAGGTGATAATTATCTATACCGGAGACAGAAGAAACTACTCTCAATACAAGCTGCTTCACAGACATCTCCAAACTGAATACGGCTACAGCTTGTCCAGTGCTGGCTGCATTTATTGCAACATTCAATGCAAATGCTGTCTTCCCCATTGATGGTCTGCCAGCAACGATAATAAGATCTCCTTTCTGAAATCCACTCGTATATTTATCTAAATCTGCAAACCCTGAAGGCACTCCGGTATAGGTGATGTTTCCTTGAGACAGTCTTTGGAGATATTGCTCTGTTTCCTCCGTTGTATCCGACAAAGCTACAAATCCAGAACTTAATCTTTCCTCGCAAACATCAAATATCTTTTCCTGAGCAAGATCTACTGCTTCTTCCACATTTTCCGGCTCACTATAGCATACAGTTGAAATAGTGGTACAAACATCTATAAGCCTTCTTAAAACGGATTTTTTCCGTATAATTTCTGCATAATAAGAAGCGTTGGATGCAGTGGGAAGAACATCAGGCAACTCCAGACAGTAACTGTATCCACCTGCTGAATCCAATATTCCATCTTCCTTTAACTTATTGGTTAATGTTATCACATCGATAGGATTTCCCTGTTCATACAATCTTGCCATAGTTTTAAACAATATGCTGTTCCGTTTATCAAAAAAGTCTTCTACCCTAACATTTTCCAAAACATCCGCCATTACAGCATTGTTCAGCAGGATAGAACACAGAACAGCTCTTTCTGCTTCTATGGCTTGAGGATAGATTTTAATATCGCTCATTCTTGCTTTTCTTTTTCTTCTTCTGCCTCTATAACAATCTTCAAATTCGCCTTTATGCCTCTGTAAAGAGCAACTTCCACCAGATATTCACCTATCTTTTTCATGTCTTGCTTTAATCTAATAGTCTTTCTTCCAATATCAATCCCTTTATCTAAAAGAGCCTCAGATATTTCCTGAGACGTTACCGCACCAAATAATTTCCCTTCTTTCCCCACTTTCCTCTTAAAATCAAGGCTAACCTTCTCAATTTGTTCCTTTAAATTTTGAGTGTCTCTTATCTTTTTTTCCGCCTTCTTCAAAATACTTTTTTCCTTTTCCTGAAAGCTTTTTATACTCTTTTTTGTCGCTGGAAACGCTAATTTTCGCGGAACGAGATAATTCCTGGCAAATCCATTAGCTACCTCTTTAATATCACCTGCATAAGCTGTTCCTTCTACATCTTCTATAAAAATTACCTTCACCGTCTCCCCCTAACGACTTAATTCTCTTTTACTTGCCGAAAATGGTAAAAGAGCCATCATTCTTGCCTTTTTTATCACTTTAGTAAGAACTCTTTGATGTTTAGCACAAGTACCTGATGCCCTCCCAGGAAGGATTTTACATCTCTCCGTGATAAATTTGGAAAGAAGACCTACATCCTTATAATCAACATCATTCAGTTTATTTACACAAAAATGGCACACCTTCTTCTTAAAAAAAGAATAATTCTTGTTCTTATACTTGTCGTTTTGTTTTTTATAACGGAACATCGTCTTTCTCCTCGCTTCCTTGAGATGTATCTTCTCTGTTTTTAAATGTACTATTTATAAACTGCACCGTTTGCGCTGTTATTTCATGTTTATAATGCTTCCTTCCCTCTTGATCCTCCCATGTTCTATAACGCAACCTCCCGTCTACTAACACCGGTCGCCCTTTAGAAAGGTATTCGTGAACGTTTTCTGCCTGTTTGCCAAAAACCGTAACATCTATAAAGCATGTTTCTTTTACGGTTTCACCACTCCGCTTAAACTGCGTGTTCACCGCCAGACCAAATGAACAAACAGCCATGCCTGAAGGAAGAAAGCGCAATTCCGGATCTCTAGTAAGGTTGCCCATCAAAATCACCTTGTTATAATAAGCCATTATTTTGCCTCACTTTTATATTTCTCTACATCCTTTTTAAGCATCTTACTAACCATAAACCTTATTATATCTTCCATAAACTTCAATTTTGCACCTATTATACGAGGAACCGCAGGGGGTGCTTTAAAATGAATAAGAATATATATTCCCTGTTCATACTTCTTAATAGGATATGCAAGTTTCCTCCTACTCCAGATATCAGATTTTAAGATTTCGCCGTTATTCTGTGTAATAACGGCATTTACATTATCCTGTACTTCTTTTACCGCTTCATCGGAAAGCACAGGCGGAACAATGTATAAAAGTTCGTACCACACATCTACCTCCTTGTGGATATTTAGCCCTCTTAAAGAGAGCAAGGATTGATATTATATATCACGAATAATATTTTCAAGCAAGAAAATATTACAGGCCCGAAACCTTATGCTTATCAAAAATAGGAGAAGTTACAGAGAAAGATAAGTAAAATGTGTGAATTGTGCTTGACTTTAATATAGCAACTTGACAACTCTCACGGAGACCCTCTGTGCCAATATAAGTGAGACACTTCCCAACCCACAATTTAATGTATAATA
>JAGGSB010000037.1 GCA_021159305.1 Deltaproteobacteria bacterium
TCGGTGATACACTAAATTACCAATGGAGGTGTCTCATTTTCATTGACACATTCCGAAACATTCTATTTTCTTAACATTTTTTATAAACTATTTTCTATACGCCTTTTTATCTAATGCGGTAAACAAAGACAGGAAATAAAGAAAAGATTAGATAAGAATTATTCTTGTTCTTTGAAACCGCCATATGAAAATTTATGTTAAGAAAATACGAAATAAATAATAGAAGCGATATGTCGTCACCGAGGATTTCCTGTAATCAATTCCGCTTCTTTAGTTGTAAAGCCTGCTCCTGTAAAACAAGACAGCGCTTGAAATTTTGACAAGCTCCACTCAAGACCAGTTAATTCAAATACAATAGCACCTATTTAACAATAACAACATATAATAACCAACAGAATTAGTAAATGAATATACGCATGGTTTTAATTAAAATCATTGACGTATTACAAAAATAGATTTAAAAAAACAATGATGGAAAGTATAAACAAACAGACAGTGGAAGATTTTAAAAAATGGTTTGAAAGTTATATTCAGACATTTAAATTCGACGATGCTGATTTGAGACAGAATGTAGAATTAAAGGAAAAACATACCAAACGGGTATGCGAAGAGATTTTGTATATCGGCAAAGAACTTAAATTAAGTAATCAAAATCTATATTTAGCTGAAATTATGGCTCTTTTTCATGATATTGGCCGATTTGAACAGTATAAGGAATATAGGACTTTTTCGGATCAAAAATCTGCAAATCATGCAGAACTTGGCGTAAAAGTGCTCAGGGAAAATGGCGTTTTAAATAAATTTGATAAACCCACACAAAACTTAATTTTAAAAGCAATTTTATATCACAATCGTGCTGTTTTACCTCTAAAAGAGACAAAAATCTGTTTATTTTTTAGTAAGCTGTTGCGAGATGCCGATAAGCTGGATATCTGGAGAGTGGTCATAGATTATTACTACCGAAAAAACAGAAAACGCAGTAGCGCAATTGAGCTCGGCTTACCTGATACTCCCGGGATTTCAGACGATGTCTATAAAGATTTAATGGAGAAAAGAATTGTAAACTTTAAAGACTTGAAAAATCTAAACGATTTTAAGCTCCTTCAAGTCGGCTGGATCTATGATATAAATTTCAAGCCTACATTCCAGCGCATTAAGGAAAGAGGTTATCTGAAGATAATTTATAATGTTTTACCTGAATCACAAAGAGTCAAAAACATCTTTGATATGGCCCAACTTTATCTTATGGGCAAAATTCGCAATGTGGTTTAACTATTCTTTACCCAGAATAATACGCTGAACCTTTTTGAATTGGGGCGTGCCTGCTTCTTTCAACCAGTAAAAGATAATGCTCTCAGCAGGCATTATCTTAGCTCCTTCTTGCTTTAATAATGATAACCCCCAGTTATAAAACCTGTTTTCTCTGGATGTAGTGGTGTCTGCAGGAACAACGACGGTGTAATTTTTTTCCAATAGTTCTAAAGCGGTGGAAAGCACACAAACATGTGTCTCTATCCCTGTTAAAATAATTACATTTTTGTCCAGCTTTTTCAGATAATTTTCACATTCTTTTAATCGTAACGCAGAGAATGTCATTTTTTCAAAATATTTTGCTTGTTTTAAAAGATTTTTTAATATTTCTGTTGTTTTGCCTAAACCTTGCGGATATTGCTCTGTAAAGATCAGGGGAATAGAAAATTCGTTTGCCGCTTTCAAAAGTATTTTGTTGTTTTTTATCACTTCTTCCCTGAAAGGCATCGCCTGCAAGAGCTTTTCCTGCATATCGATAGTCATAATCGCACAATTTTCCTTTTCTAACCACATACTTGCCCCCACTACATAAATTTTTATACGAAGACTTTACTTGATCTCTTTAAAAACACAAGCAATTTTCTTGTCATACTTTACACCAAAACCCAGTAGGTGCTAATTCTACCCATTTCTATTACTAAAGAAATAAGTTAAGTTAAACCATGCATTATCCATAATTCTAATTCCTTTTCTTGATAGTTTCACACCTGTTTTTCCGCTTGTTTTATATTCTATAATGTGGTCCAATGCTCTTTGGGCAAACTCCGATGCCTTTTTTTTATCCCCCATTTTCTTATAAGCATATATTGTACTGAACAGCATATTAATATAAAAAGGAAGATTATGTTCTGCCCATCTTGTAGACATAACATCTTTGTAAAGTTCTACTGCCTGTTTGTATTTCCCTGTCTCTTTATAGATATTTGCCATATCTTTTAAGATAAATGCTCTTTTCATATCAGAGGAAAGTGCTAAGGCTTGTTTTAGGAAAAAAAGCGCTTCGGAAGGATTTTTTAAATTTCTGTAAAGGCGTGCTAACTCTGTATAGCCTATAACCATCATTTCTCTGCTGTGTGCTCTGAATGCTATTCTTAAAACCGCTCTTAGAAATCCTTCGGCTATTTTAAATTCTCTTTTTTCTATATATATCATAGCCAAGCTGCCTATAGACATGTATTTTTCTTGTAATGTTTTTGCCTCTGCAAGTGATTTTTTTAGAAAGAATTGAGCGGCATTTAAAGAACCCATTATAAAATAACCGGTACCCATCCAGTATAAAACAGAAAAATTTTGAGGAAAAATCTTGTAAGCATTCTTAAATTCAAGAATTGCTTTTAAGGGTTCATTTTCTTTAATTAAAAGACTGATGCCTTTTTCTATATAAACTTTTATCACTGGGGTCAAACCTCAAATTTAAACTTTACATTCTATCTCTTTTATGTAACAATTCTCATATGGCACGACAGTTGCGTATTCTTTACCCTAACGCCTTATATTATATTACTTCATGTGGTAATACACAACAGGATATTTTTTTTAATGACAGTGATAGACGAAAATTTCTAAATATTCTTGCCCGCACCAAAAAGGAATATGGATATATTCTACACGGCTATTGTCTTATGAATAGTTGTTTTCATCTTTTATTAGAAACACCTCATGCCAATTTGCATACAATTATGCAGAATATCAACACATCTTATACTGTTTATGTAAATAGAAAATATAACAGGGTAGGGCATCTATTTAGAGGAAGATATAAAGCAATCGTAATAGATAAAGAAAATTATCTTCTTCAGGTTAGTAAATATATTCATCTCAAACCGGTTGAAGCCAAATTAAGCAATTTTCCCGAGGATTATATCTGGAGTAGCTATAAGGACTTTATCCATCCCTGTAGCTCAATTGTAGATACAGAATTTATTTTATCTCGTCTTTGTAATGATTCCAAAAAATCTTGTGAGCTTTATAAATATTTTGTAGAAAAAGAAAAAGATAAAGATATACAAAAAAATATAAAAGGTATGGTGCTGGGAGATGAAAGATTTATAAAAGATATTCTACAAAAGATAAAAAATATAAGAAAAAAAGAATATCCTGCGGTGCACCAACTTATAACAGTGTTCTCACCAAAGGAAATTATTGTAAAAGTCGCTGTGTTTTTTGGAGTTAAACCCGTAAAACTTTTGCGAAGATCACGCAATAGATGGGAGAGGAAAATTGCTATTTATTTAACAAAAATTCTTTCCAGAAGGAGTCATAGAATATTGGGAAGGTATTTTGGTGTCAGTGGAGCGGCAATAAGTGCAGCTATAAAAAAATGTATGATGGAGATGAAAAAGGATAAAAAACTTGAGAAGATAGTAGAGCAAATAAAAAACAATGTTGTTGAGGAGAAAACAAATGCCCCAGACAGGATTTGAACCTGCGACACCGGGATTAGGAATCCCGTGCTCTATCCACCTGAGCTACTGGGGCGTATTCTTGCTAATATTATTATATTCAATTGCAGGGTTGTCAACCCTATCTTACAAAAGAGGTGACTATGGATTTATTTGAAAAGTGCAAAGAATTTACCGATGCAAAAAGAGTAATGGAAATGGGGCTTTATCCCTATTTTGTGCCCATTGAATCTGAACAGGGAACAGAAGTTTTGATAAATGGCAGGAAGATATTGATGTTGGGTTCTAACAGCTATTTAGGCTTGGTTACTCATCCCAAAGTAAGAGAAGCAGCTATAAATGCAATAAAGAAATATGGGACCGGCTGCGCGGGCTCGCGTTTTTTAAATGGAACACTGGACATACACATGGAATTAGAAGAAAGATTGGCACGCTTTACGGGCAAAGAAGCCGCTCTTTTATTCAGCACTGGTTTTCAAGTGAATTTAGGAACAATCAGTGCTTTAGTGGCAAAAGGTGAATATTTGATACTGGACAAATCTGACCATGCCAGCATTGTAGATGCTGCTCAGCTTTCTTTTGGTATAGCTAAAAGATACTTGCACAACGATATGAATTCTCTGGAAAGGCTTTTAAAAAAATTAGATTATGATATACCGAAGCTCATCGTGGTTGATGGTGTTTATAGTATGGATGGAGACATTGCCAACTTGCCGGAGCTTGTCAGATTAAAGAAAAAATACAATGCACGAGTAATGGTTGATGATGCACATGCGGTAGGTGTGATTGGGAAAAATGGCAGTGGAACAGCGGATTATTATGGATTAACGGATGAAACGGATCTCATTATGGCTACCTTTAGTAAATCTTTTGCATCATTAGGGGGATTTATAGCAGCCGATGAGTATGTCATACATTATTTAAAACATTATGCTCGTTCACTTATCTTTTCCGCCAGTATTACGCCTGCGTCTACCGCCGCTTGCCTGGCAGCATTGGATATTATGGAGAGTGAACCAGAACGTATTGAGAAATTGTGGGCAAATACCAACCGTATGCGAAAGGGACTGCAAGAGATGGGATATGACACTGCAACCAGTTGCACCCCTATTATTCCTGTAATTATTGGTGATAATAATAAGGTATTGCTTATGCGCAAGATGCTGTTTGATGAAGGAATATTTGTAAATCCCGTGGTTTCACCAGCAGTGCCCAAAAACAAAACATTAGTGAGGGTAAGCCTTATGGCTACCCACACCTTTGACCAAATAGATTTTGCATTGGAAAAATTCAGAGAGATTGGCAAAAAATTGGGTGTTATATGATAGAGGTTGCAGAGGCGACTTCAGAGAGAGAATTTGTCCTGTTTCCGTGGAGGATTTACAAAAAATATAAATGTTGGGTTCCTCCTTTAATCAAGGAAGAAACAGAACTCTTAGATGAAGACAAAAACCCTTTTTATAAACATGCAAAGATAAAGCTTTTTTTTGCTTATAAAGATAAAGAGGTAGTGGGAAGAATTGCAGCCTGCGTAAATAAAAGGCACAATGAATATCATAAAGACAAAGTAGGTTTTTTCGGATTCTTTGAGTGTATAAATGACTTGGATGTATCAAAAGCATTGCTGGACAAAGCCTCTTCTTATCTGCGCCAGCAAGGCATGGATAGAATGAGAGGTCCTATGAATCCATCTATGAATGACACCTGTGGTCTTTTAGTAAAGGGATTTTTTTCTCCCCCGGTTTTTATGATGCCCTATAATCCTCATTACTATATAAATCTGTTAGAAAACTATGGATTAAAGAAGGTAAAAGATTTGTATGCCTACTACCTTTCTACATTGACCAGGCCCCAGGAGAGACTTATTCAAATAGGAGAAAGGATAAAGAAGAGGTTTAATATTACCTTGCGTTATTTTTCTAAAAAAAATCTTAAAAGGGACATGAATATAATTAAAAATATCTACTCTCAAGCCTGGAAAGACAATTGGGGTTTTGTTCCTCCTACCGATGAGGAAATTGCTTATGGAGCAGAGAAAATGAAGAGTATTGTTCCTGAAAAATTTATCATCATTGCTGAAAAAGAAGGAGAACCATGCGGATATTCACTTATCTTTCCTGATTTTAACCAGGCCTTAAAGGTAATCAATGGGAAAATAACCCCCTTTAATTTTTTAAAATTTTTATTTGCTTTAAAAAAGATAAACAACTCCCGACTTATTACTCTGGGCATCGTTGATAAATATCGCAATTTAGGCATAGACCTTCTCCTTTATTTAGAGAGTTTTAAAGTAGTAGAAGAAAGTGGCTATGCAGGGGGAGAGCTCTCCTGGACATTGGAGGACAATTTTGCTATCAATAAACCCATAGAAGACAGGATGAAGGCAGAACTGTATAAAATTTATAGAATATACGAGAAAGAGATTTAATCTCTCTTTGGGTCTAATTCCCCGCAGCTTGCCGCGATTTGTGTCATAAAAATTCGTAAATGAATTTTTGCGCTCAAATCTGCGATTTGTGTCATTCCCGTGAAAGCATGCCCTCGACCTGATCGGGGGCGGGAATCCAGAGTCCATATCAAGTAATGTCACCCCGTACTTGATACGGGGGCGGAATGACATCTGGTGATACCCCGCTGCTTGCGGCGGGGGGTTTTTATTCAGCTTTTACAATTTTTGTCTTCATATAATCTTGCAATACTTTGGGAATAATTACCGAGCCGTCTTTCTGCTGATAATTTTCTAAGATAGCAATCAGTGTTCTTCCTACCGCCAACCCCGAACCATTTAGAGTGTGAACATACTCTGTTTTTTTGCTACCTTTTCTTTTGAATCTTATGTTTGCTCTTCTGGCCTGAAAATCCAGACAATTTGAACAGGAAGAAACCTCTCTAAATTTGTTTTCTCCGGGCAGCCATACCTCTATATCATAGGTTTTTGCACTGGAAAAACCTATATCACCAGAACACAGCACCACTATGCGATATGGGATTTTTAAAAGTCTTAATATCTCTTGAGCATCTTCTGTAATTTTTTCCAGCACTTTGGAAGAATCTTCCGGTTTGGTAAATTGCACCAATTCTATCTTGTTAAACTGATGCTGCCTCATTATACCTCTTACATCTTTGCCATAAGAACCTGCTTCTTTACGAAAACAGGTTGACCAGGCTACATATTTTAAGGGCAGTTCCTCTTCTTTTAGTATCTCATTCCTGTGCAGGTTTATTAAAGGAACCTCTGCAGTAGGAATAAGGTATTGTCCATCTATCTCATATGCTTCTTCTTTGAACTTTGGCAGCTGACCTGTTCCTACCATTATTTCTTCATTGACTAAAAATGGAGGAATAATTTCTGTATAATTGTATTTTTTAGTATGCACATCAATCATAAAATTAATTAATGCCCTTTCTAATTGTGCTCCATATCTTTTATACACTGCAAACCTGGGTCCGGAGAGTTTGGCTGCTGTTTTAAAGTCCAGAATATTTAGTTTTTCTCCCAATTCCCAGTGAGTTTTCACCTTAAAATCAAAATCTGGTATTTTCCCCCACCTTTTTATTTCTATATTTTCTTTTTCACTTTCTCCGAGCGGCACATCATCATCAATAATATTGGGCACCAGCAACCATTCTTTTAAAAATATGTCTTCTTTGTTCTGCATGTCTTCCTTTATTTGCTTGATTTCTATATCTATTTTCTTAGATTCTTGTTGAAGCTGTTGTGCTGATTGTCCTTTTTTCTTTATTTCTCCTATCTTTTTTGAAATTGTTTTTTTGTCATGCAATAGTATTTCCATTTGCTTTTTATTTTCTCTTATCCCTTCATCTAAAAGATAAAGTTTATCTATATCAACAGAACAAGATTTTCTCTTTTTGATATTTTCTTTTAAGGATTCTTTGTTTTCCCTTAAGTTTTTTATGTTTATCATTTATCTTTTAATAAATCTTTTAAGTATTGGAGAAATTCAGGAGCAAATTTTTTGTCTTTTAGTGCATAATTTATAGTGGCTTGTAAAAATCCCATTTTATCTCCACAATCATATCTTTTTCCCTCAATTTTATATCCATAGACGGGTTCCCTTTGCGTAAGGAGTTTTAAAGCATCAGTGAGTTGGATTTCCAATTTATCTTTATTGCTTTGCTCAATTAATTCTTCTAAGCGAGAAAATATTCCCGGGGTAAGAATATATCTGCCCACAATAGCTAAGTTACTGGGTGCATCTTTTGGCTTTGGTTTTTCTACTAAGTCATCTATCTTGATTATATTTTTTCCAATTTCTTTTCCGCTCACTATACCGTATTTACTTGTCTCTTTTCTCTCTACATCTTGTAGTCCAATGACGGAACAATTGAACTTTTCAAACACACCCAACATCTGTTGAATAGCACTCTTTTTAGTATCAATAATATCATCAGCCAAGATAACCGCAAATGGTTCATTACCCACTACTTCCTTTGCTCGCCAGATAGCATGACCCAATCCTTTTGGTTCTCTTTGCCGGACATATATATAATCTGCCATATAAGGTATTTTTCGCATCTGTTTCAATATTGATAATTTTCCCTGTTTTCTTAAGTAATATTCTAACTCAAAACAAATATCAAAATAATCTGCAATTGCTCTTTTGCCCCGACCTGTAATTAGTATAATTTGTTTTATATCTGCATCTACAGCTTCCATTATGCCGTAATGAATCAATGGTTTATCAACCAAAGGAAGCATCTCCTTGGGCGATGCTTTTGTTGCAGGAAGAAATCTTGTTCCAAAGCCTCCCACCGGGAAAACAGCTTTTTTTATCTTCATTTTAATGCCTCATCTATTATTTCTAATGTATGCTTTACTTTTATATCATCCCTTCCTTTTATATGCAATGCTTCTGCTATCTGCATAATACATCCACAGCAGCCGGTAACTACCGTATCTGCATTTGTCTCTATTATAGATTCTACCTTTCTCAATGCAATCTTTACAGAAGTTTCTCTAAAATCTACACTAAATGAACCTGCATTACCACAACATGTGTCTGCATCTTTCATCTCCACAAAGTTTACGCCCTCTATGGCATTCAAAAGTGCACGTGGTTCTTGTTTGACTTTTTGTGCTCTACCGAGGTGGCAGGGATCATGATATGTAATTGTTCTCTCTTTTATTTTTGTTTTTTTTAACATTTCCTTTAAAGGAGTGTAGTCATGTAAGTATTTTTCACTACTAATTATAAGCCTGGAAAATTTTTTTGCCTTTTCTAAGTATTCTTCATTTTCTATATAAGAAAACAATCTTTCATATTCAAATTTCATGGTTGAAGCACAGGTAGGGTCAATAACAATAACAAAATCTATATTTAAAGCATTAAACAAATCTATATTTTTTTTGGCTAATTCTACAGGCACATCAATCAAACCAGAAAAATACAATGGTCCTCCACAGCATACCTGTTCTTTGGGAATAAGAATTTCGATATTTAGCTTTTTGCAAATTCTAATAAATGCATCACCAATTTCTCTATAAGCATAATTTACGCCACAACCAGGAAAAATGGCGATTTTTCCATTTTTGCCTTCAATGTGTGAGGGATATTGTTCTAAAAAAGTCTTATCTGCGATGGGTAGAAGTAGTCTCTTTCTTTCAAGAAGTTTTGAACCTATGCGAGGCGACATGCCTTCTCTCGATGTGTCCAAATGCTGAACAAATAAGATATTTTGCAAAAGACTTCCTGTTTTAGCCGCAAGATTCATTACCTTTCTGTTTTTCATAACAAGTGATAAAATACGTTTATAAAAGGGCACACTATATTCCTGTGTATGTTTTATTCGGGCAAGAATCATGGCTAGATCTGTTTCTGCTTTGTTCGGACAAGCTTCTACGCATGTTGTGCACAAAAGGCATTTCCCTAAATATTCGTGTGCTTTTTTGGTAGAAAAATCTATATTGCCTTTCAAGAATTCTTCAACTAAAGTGATGTGCCCCCGGGCTACATATTGTTCTTTTTTTTCCTCTCTAAATACGGGACATACAGACCTGCACAGACCACATTTTACACATGTCTCCCATTTCTTATCTATCATAGTTTCATCTTATGAGGATTGAGTATGTTATAGGGATCTAATGCTTTTTTAATCTTTTTGAATATGTCAATTGTCTCTTTTCCCAGTTGTTTTTCCAGGAAATCTTGTTTTGTTATCCCTATGCCATGCTCACCAGAAATAGAACCTCCCATCTCAATCACCGTTTCAAATATCTCTACCATTGCACCTTTTGCTTTTTGTTCCTCATTGCTTCCTTTATTAAACATGATGTTTGTATGGATATTTCCGTCGCCGGCATGACCAAAGTTTACAATAGGTAGATTGTGTTTTTTTGAAATTTCCTGAATGGATTCAATCATCTGGGGCAAACTTGCCCTTGGAACGACAACATCCTCATTTAATTTTCTGTCTCTTATTCTATTTAAAGAAGGCGATATAGATCTTCTTGCCTTCCATAAAAATTCCTCTTCTTCTTTATCTTTTGCTCTCTTTACATATTGAGCATTGTTTTTTTTACATACCTTTTCAATGAGAGAAAGTTCAGCTTCTACCGATTCTTCCATACCGTCGCATTCAATGATAAGCATAGCTTGAGCCTCTTTGGGTAATCCTATATGTAGGTAATCTTCTATTGCCCTGATGCAAGGTCCATCTATAAATTCCAGAGCGGAAGGTGTAATCTTGTCTGCTATAATATTACTCACGGTTTGAGCTGCTTCCTTCATGTCTGAAAAAGCAGCCTGAAGAACACTTTTAAAGGAAGGCAAAGGAATGAGTTTGAGAAATAATTTTGTGATAATGGCTAATGTTCCTTCTGAGCCTATCATTAAATCTTTTAAATTATATCCCGCAACATCCTTCATATTTTTTGAACCTGAGATTACAATCTCACCTGTAGGAAATACCAATTCCATGCCCAATATATAATTTTTTGTTACACCATATTTTACTGCTCTTGGTCCGCCAGCATTTTCTGCAACATTTCCTCCAATAGTGCAATACTTATAGCTGGAAGGGTCAGGAGGATAGAAAAGACCAAATTTCTCTACCTCTTCTCGTAAATCGTAATTTATTACCCCTGCTTCAACATGAGCAACGAGATTTTCTGTATCTATCTCCAATGTTTTATTCATTTTTTCCAGGGATAAACATATACCTCCAGAGATGGGCAGGCTGCCGCCGGAGAAACCAGTGCCTGCTCCTCGAGGGACAATGGGTACTCTATATTCTGTGCAGAGTTTTAAAATGTGAGAAATCTGTTCCGTATTCTCTGGAAAAACAAGAAAATCCGGCAAATACATATTCTGAGTAGCATCATATGCGTAGTGTAATAGATCTATTTTATCTGCACTTACATTTTTCTTGTCTACGATTTTTATCAGTTCTTTTAGTATTTTATTTTTCACCTTAAGATTGCCTGTAATGTATCATATAAAAGAACAAAAGGATGTAAATTTTCAATTGATATTCCTCTTAAAGATGCAAATTTCCTTGCTAATATTTCATATTCTTCCCTTCTGCTGTCTACAAGTTTTTGGACATCTCCATCAAATTCTTTAACTGCCTTCATAGTGAGGGTAGAACCAGCGAGGAAGTAATTCTTTACCATCCACAGCTGGGCTTTTCTATCCCACTCGTTGGTAATAGGTATACTTTTTACATTTTCTATTATCTTTGAGATAAAAAATGTTTCCTTTATTTTAGTGATTGTTCTTACTACATCTTCAAGGTCTTTTTGTAAGAGTTTTGAAATATTAAAGGCAGGAATAAAGTCTTCTACAAAATAGAATTTAGCAACCTCAAGAGCAGTATCCTTATCTAATCCTTTTTTAATCAGTTTATCCACCTTGTCCAAAAATGCGTCTTTAAATAGACCGCCAATGCATTTTTTATTAAATTCATTGAAACATTGTTTAGCTTCTTCAATATGTTTTCTATCTATAGATATGTTTTTCCCCAGCAGATAAATTTCCTGTGTAGCCATCAACTCTACAGACATAAACATATCTATACACACCGCATAGATGAAATCCTGGGGGATTTTATTTTCCTCTTCAAACAATTTAGTTCTCACATCCACAAGACCTGTAGCCTCGTACATAAAGATGAGAGATTTAACAATGATTGTGTAATTTACGCCGGTAGAGAGAAATATTTTAAATAAAGAAGGTGAACCGCCATTATTTATAAGAAGATTTGTAATGTAAGTAGATGCAATTTCCCTTTTTAAAGGATGTTTCTCTATCATTTCAGCAAAGTTTTCTCTTATATAAGAAGGAAAATATGAAATGGCATATTTGTCTATAATGTTTTCGTTTATCGTGTTTTTTTGGATAATACTGTTTTTGACTAATATTTTCATATAAGCCATAACTATACACAACTCGGGCCTGGTAAACGATATATTCTTGCTTAGGCGAGCAAGATATTCTTTTCTGGTGGGCAAGGAATATTCCTTTTCACTTAATATACCTTCTCTTTGTAAATATCGCAGGAGCTCATAAAATATATCTGGTTCTTTTTTTGCCCTTCTTTCATCTAATGAAATAGAAAAACTCTGCATATAGTTATGAACAATTACCCTCAAAACAACCTGTTCAGTGAGGTTTTCCAACAATTCATTTTTCTCACTCATATCTTTAATAAGACCTTCTTTCATTAAAACATGTAAGAAGATCTTCAAGTTTACCTCATGGTCGGACAAATCTACACCACCTGAGTTATCCAGGGCATCTGTATTTATCCTTCCGCCACCCATAGCATATTCAACACGCGCCTTCTGCGTAAATCCTAAATTTCCTCCTTCTCCTACTACCCTTGCCTTAAGCTCATTGGCATTAACCCTTACACCGTCATTTGCTCTATCTTCTACCTCAGACTGACTTTCTGTAGATGCTTTTACATAAGTGCCGATTCCTCCATTCCACAAAAGATCAATTTTTGCTTTTAAGATGAGTTTAATTATTTCTTCACCCGAAAGTTCATCTTTGTCTGTTTGAAGAAGAGATTTTGCCTCTTTTGAGAGATTTATAGATTTTACATTTCTATTAACTACGAATCCTCCTTTTGAAAGAAGAGGTTTACCATAATGTTCCCAGGAGAGACATTGCTTAAACAGGCGCAATCTTTCTGTATAGGATTTTTCTTTATCCGGTAAAGGATCAACAAATATTTCCTTATGATTAAATGCAGCTTTTAATAATAAGTTTGGTGAAAGAATCATAAAGTTACCAAACACATCTCCACTCATATCTCCAATACCGCATACAGATATCTCTTCTTTTTCTATATTTTTTCCTAATTCTCTAAAGTGTCTCTTTACACATTCCCAGGCACCTCTTGCAGTGATACCAATTTTCTTGTGGTCATAGCCGTATATTCCTCCACTGGCAAATGCATCCTTTAACCAGAAGTTATACTTCCTGGAGATTTCATTGGCGGTATCAGAAAAGGTAGCGGTACCTTTATCAGCAGCCACAACTAAATACGGATCTTTTTCATCGTAGCATACAACATTTTCAGGATGAACAATCTTGCCTTCTATGTAGTTATCTGTAATGTTCAACATTCCCCTGATTAGTGTTTTATATGCTTCTTTCCCGGAGATTTCATTTCTTTTGATTATGAATCCTCCCTTTGATCCGGTAGGCACAATCACGCTATTTTTTACTATTTGTGTTTTCATCAAGTCATCAATTTCCACTCGAAAATCAGATGGTCGGTCGCTCCATCTTATACCACCTCGCGCTATCTTTCCTGCTCGCAAATGCACTCCTTCCATAGAAGAAGAATGAACATATATTTCGTAAAATGGTTTTGGTAATAGCATGGTTGTAATATTTTTACTGTCTATCTTAAAGGACATATAATGTCTTTCTTTGTTTAAGAAAAAATCTGTTCTTAAAATATTTTGTATAATATTAAATAAACTATTTACAATGCGGTATTCATGCACATCTTCAATATTAGAGAGTATATATTCTATATCTTTACGAATTTTATTTTGTTTTTCTTGGTTTAAGCTTTTAGAATCAAATCTGACATGAAAATATTGTGCAAACAACAAAGAGAGTTTACTATACTTGAGCAAAACATTGTTTATAAATTTTTCACTTAATTGCTGGTTTATTTGCAGAAGATAGTTTCTTGAAGCTCTCAAAAAATCAATGTCTTTGTAATTTAGAGAAGCTTTTACAGTTAGTTTGTTTAATGCATCATCTTCTACCACCTTTTCCCATGCTTTTTTAAAGTTTTCCTCAATTATAGGAAAGCATTGCTTATCCTGTTTTACTTCACCTGTAGTGATGCTAAATCTTTGTATATAGACAGTTTTTTCTACTTTTATCTCAAGAAAATCCTCGTATAAAACAGTTAATCCCAGGTTTCTTAAAATAGGCAATATTTCATACAGTGGGATGCGTGAGAGGGAATAGATCTTAAAATATGTTTCTTTCTCCTTATATATACTTGCTTCTGTTGTTTTTGTTGAAAATACTTTCTCTACCTTACCTACATCAAATGCCGCCTCAACAGGCGTGGTGTGAGATGTATATTCCTCTGTGAATTTCGCTACATATCTTTTAAGAATAGATGGTGCATTTTCTCTGGAAAAATAATTATGTATTTCTCTTCCAAATTCTTCTTGCCAGGAAATGGCAATTTTTTGCACTTCTTTTTCTATTCTTTTTACATCTGGCAGTTCTTTTTCTTTTGATACTATATAATAATGTAATCTTATTATGCGACTACTTTGAGCGATTGTCTTGTATTCTATATTGACAGCATTAAATGCCTGCTCTAAAAAATTTGTTATTTTATCCACCGTGGTGCGGCTGTACAGCCTATAAGGCAAAACAACAACCAGGGAGAATCCCCTCACTGAAGTGGTAGGAACAATAAAAACATGCACATGTTGCTCAGTTTCGGATGTAAGCAATCTGTAAATGACATCATTTAAGTCCCTTGTTTTTAATACAAACAATTCTTCTTTTGGCAGTGTGTTAAATATATCCGTTATATGTTGATGTTCAAATGAGTTTTCTGGTATACCTTCTTCAAAAAGAACCCGGTCCAACTTAGATTTGAGAAAGGGAATATTGGATGCCCGCTCAATGAGTGCTTGAGGCATAAACATTCCCATAAATACATTGCGTCCTACGATCTTCCCTTTTTTATCAAAACAGGCAATAGATATATAGTCCATGCGTGTCTTTCTATAGACATTACTTATAGCATTTGTCTTATCAATCACAAAGACTTCCTCTTTTTTTATTCTCTCTTGAGCAATGGCTGGTAGAATATTTATGTTTTTTCTCTCTTTGAATTTTGAATGTTCAACATCCCTTAAGATTCCCAATGCATCTTTTTTATTTGCCTGTATGAATAATTCTCCTTGCTCATGGATTATTCTGTAAGAACGAAAACCCAAAAACAAAAAATTTCCCTCTAAAAGCCACAATAAAAGGGATTTCGCATCTTCTATATCCTTTTCGCTTGTCTTGCTAAGATAAATAGGGTCATTTAGATTTCTTACAATGGTTTTTAACTCTTGTTTTATCTTTTCAAAATCTTGTTTAGCAATGAGGGATTCGGCAATAGCTTTCTTGCTTTTTTTATTTATTTCTTTTTTCACTGAATCTGGTATATAGTTTACACATGCATATATGAGAAGCTCTTTATCTCCTATATCTAATGGACCTTTTATAGAAATTATGTTTCCCTGTTTGTCTCTTTCTACAGTAAATATGGGGTGAATAACAAATTCTATTCGCAGATTGTATTCAGAAAAGAGAGATGTAATACTGTCCATGATGAATGGACTGTTGTTTACCAGTATTTTAATTATAGAAAAAACATTTCCTTTAAATTTCTTATCTTCTATTAGAATTCTTGTAGGTTCTGTTCTTTTTTCTATGAATGTAAAGGAATCTTCAATAATAATTCTGGTAACATTTTTATCTGAGGATAATGCATATATTCTTAATCCTTTATCAATAACATCTTTCCATTGTTTGTGTAGGGCTTCTTTTATCACAATGTATAAAAACTATCAAAATCTGCTTTTCTTTGCAATAGAATTTTCATGACACTCTGGAGGATTTGACAATATTTGATGTTTCGTATATAGTGTGAGGTAAAGTGAGAGTTTAAATGTATTCTATAAAATTAGATGAAGGAGGAATTTTATGGAAGGAAAAGTACCAAAGATAACATGGACAAAGAACGATGAGGCTCCGTATTTGGCATCATTTTCCCTGTTGCCCGCCGTAAAAAAGTTCTTGGATGCAGCTGGTATTGAAATTGAAATGAAGGATATTTCACTGGCAGGAAGGGTATTGGCAAATTTCCCAGATTATTTGAAAGAAGATCAGAGAGTCCCCGATGACTTAGCTGAGTTAGGAGGCCTGGTAGTAGATGACCCTGATTTTAATCTTATCAAACTACCCAACATAAGTGCTGCAGTGCCACAATTGAAGGCTACCATAAAGGAATTGCAAAGTAAGGGATATAATGTTCCTGATTATCCTGAGGAACCTAAAACAGAAGAAGAAAAGGAAATTCATGATAGATATGCAAAGGTTTTAGGAAGTGCTGTTAACCCTGTGATAAGACAGGGAAACTGTGTTCGTATGGTTCCTAAACCGGTCAAAGAGAGCGCGAAAAAATATCCAGAACTCATGGCAGGAGGAATGCCTTTAAAAGAGTGGAGTAAGGACTCTAAAACCCATGTAGCACATATGGACAGTGAAGATTTCTATGAGCATGAAAAGTCTGTAACAGTAGAAAAGGCAACAAAGGTAAAAATAGAGTTTACCGATGAGAATGGCAATACCTCTGTAATGAGGGAGTTGCCTCTCACAGAAGGGGAAATATTGGATGGCACCTTCATGAATGTAAAGGCTTTACAGAAATTTTATGAAGAGCAAATAAAAGATGCAAAGAAAAAAGATATTTTATGGTCACTGCATCTGAAGGCTACCATGATGAAGGTTTCTGATCCTGTGATGTTTGGTTATGCAGTAAAAGCATACTTTAAAGATGTTTTTGAGAAGCACGCCAAAACATTTGAGGAAATAGGTGTAAATCCAAACAACGGTTTAGCAGATTTATATTTGAAGATACAAGAGTTGCCAGAAGATAAGAGGAAAGAAATAGAAGCAGACATACAGGCTGTTTACGATAAGAATCCAGCAATGTTTATGGTTGATTCCGGTAAAGGTATTACAAATTTGCACTCACCCAATCTTGTAATTATAGATGCTTCTCTACCCACTATTATCAGAGATGGTGGAAAAGCATGGGGTCCGGATAATAAACAGCACGATGTGAAAATAGTGATACCGGATAGATGTTATGCCACATCATATGAAGAGGTTGTTGAAGATTGCAAGAGGAACGGCGCTTTTGATAGGGGAACAATGGGAACAGTTATAAACGTTGGGCTTATGGCGATGAAAGCAGAAGAGTATGGCTCTCATGATAAGACATTTATGGCACCATCTGATGGAACTTTTCGTGTTGTTGATGAAAGCGGTAAGGTGTTGATAGAACAGAAAGTTGAAAAAGACGATATCTGGAGGGGTTGTCAGGTCAAGGATATCGCAGTCAAAGATTGGGCAAAAATTGGTGTAGAGCAGGCAAGGAAAACAGGTTATTCTACGATTTTTTGGCTTGATGAGAATAGGGGCCATGATGCAGAAGTAATAAAAAAGGTGAATGAATGCTTAAAGGATTATGATACAACAGGTCTTGATATTCGTATAATGAAGCCTTCGGAGGCCATGAGATTCACAGCTGAGAAGGTTAGAAAGAGTGAAAATGTAATAAGCGTTACGGGGAATGCTTTGAGGGATTACCTAACAGACCTATTCCCCATCACCGAAGCAGGAACAAGCGCAAAGGTGCTTTCTATAGTTCCATTGTTGGCTGGTGGTCTCATGTCTGAGGCTGGTGCCGGGGGTTCCGCTCCAAAACATGCCCAGCAACTCTTAGAAGAAGGTCACTTAAGGTGGGATTCTACTGCTGAGTTTACAGCACTAACCTCGGCTTTAAGATTTATTGAGGAAAAATACAATCATAAGAAGGCAAAGCTTTTAGCTGATACCTCTGAAAAAGCAGTGACCAAACTCTTACTCAATAAATTATGGCCAGGAAGGAAAGCTGGACAACATGACAATAGAGGGGAGATTTATTATTTCATTAGATATTGGGCTGAAGCTTTGGCAGAGCAGGATGAAGACAAAGAGCTTAAGAAGAAATTTGAAAAACCAGCTAAGGAATTGGCAGAGAACGAATCCAAAATAAATGAAGAACTTATTGCTGCTCAGGGTCATCCCGTTGATATAGGTGGCTACTACTTACCTGATGAAGATAAGATTGCAAAAGTGATGCGACCCAGTCCAACCTTAAACGCTATAGTAGATGCCATTTAACTTTCAAATAATTGGAGGTCAGGTTTTCTATAAAAGGAAGCTTGACCTCTTTTCCCCTTAATTGTTTCCTTAAGAAAATGCAAGTATTTAAGCGAATTGCACATCAGCTGAGCCTGTTTTTAACAAAACTTTGTCTTGACAAAAATATCTAATTTTTGCAAGCAAATGTTTTTTAAAAAACATTTCCTTGACAACTGCCTTTGGTAGTTGCAAGCAAAATTTCGTTTTAACGAAACTTTGCTTGACAAAAATAAACTGTATTTCTATACTAAGAAATATAAAAATACGATTTTTAAAAGGAGGTATGTTGTGTATAGACAGGAGATAATGAAAGAAGCAACGGAGTATTTTGCAAAACTTGGAAAACAACAGTATGACGGGGCGCAAAGGATGCTGGTAGATACAGAGTGGACGAATTTTGCAACATTTCGTCTATTTAAATTTTTAGATAAAGGAGTGATAAATGGCTGAAGAACGATTACCTGTTATAATCAACGAGAGTTTGTGTAAAGCATGTGGGTTGTGTGTAGAGGTATGTCCTAAGAATGTTTTAGAAATGGTAGAAGCATTAGATGTATGGATGGGAACGATGGCAAAGGTTGTAAGACCAGAGGATTGTAATCGTTGTAAAATGTGTGAGATAATCTGTCCTGATTTTGCCATAGATGTTGTAGAGAGAAAAGTAGAGATAACATTTACAGATAGCCAGGGAAAAGCAGTTACGAAAAGTAAATAAGGAGGAATAAATGGGAAGAATTGCATTTATAAATGCTAATGCCGCGGCTGCAGAAGCAGCAATTATTGCAGGTTGTAATTTTTATGCTGGTTATCCAATAACTCCGTCTTCAGAAGTTCCAGAAACTCTTTCCAAGATAATGCCGGAAAGGGGTGTTCCGTTTATCATGTTGGAGGATGAAATTGCCAGTATAAATGCTTGTGTTGGAGCTGCTGCTTCTGGTGCAAAGCCTATGACCTGTACCAGTGGGCCGGGTCTATCTTTAAAACAAGAAGCAATAGGTGAAGCTTGTATAATGGAATTACCAATAGTTATAGTGGATGTTATGAGAGGCGGGCCAAGTACCGGTCTTCCTACCCGACCATCTCAGGCAGATATTATGCAGGCAAAATGGGGAACACATGGTGATCATCCTATAATTGCCATTTCAGCCTGTAACGCTCAAGAAGTTGTATTTGAAACGATAAGGGCATTTAACTTAGCAGAGAAATTTAGACAGCCCGTTTATATACTTACAGACGGCTTGCTTTCTCATCTACATGCAAAGGTTTATTTGCCTGATCCAGAAGAGGTAGAAATTGTAGAAAGAGCAAAACCTACTGTGCCGCCGGAAGAATATTATCCCTTTGACTACAATTATGAAATACCACCTCTTGCTCAATGGTGGCCAAAAGAAGGACCAAGTTATCGCTACCATATATCCAGTTTAAATCATGATAGAACAGGTTTCCCCACGGTTGTTCCTTCTTTTATACAACACCAGGAAAAACGGTTGGTAAATAAAATCATGAATCATATAGATGAGATAGAGAAATTTGAATATTATAAGATGGATGATGCAGAAACATGCATTATTGCTTATGGTTCTGTGGCGGAGGCGGCTCGTGTTGCTGTTGATGAAGCAAGGAAAGCAGGTATTAAAGTAGGCATGTTTAGACCGCTAACTATCTGGCCTCTTGCAGAAAAACAGATTAGAGATTTAAGGGGAAAAGTGAAAAACATAATTGTAGTAGAGATGAATTTGGGTCAGTATATTTTAGAGGTTCAAAGGCTAATTGCGGAAAAGATACCGGTATATGGTGTTCTTCAGGCAGCAGGAATACCGATAAGACCTGCTCAAATATTTGAAAAGATTAAAAATCCTGAGAAAAGTGTTGAAATCTGTATGACTGAGGAAGAACTAAAGAAATTCGGAGGGGGTGAATAATGGCTACTGTAAATTACGCAAACTATTTAAGAATGGAAAAGTTGCCTCTATACTGGTGCCCGGGATGCGGAGATGGAATTGTGCTAAAGGCTTATATAGAAGCAATAGATGAGTTAGGTTGGGATAAAAACGACTGTGCCATGGTCTCGGGTATTGGTTGTGCGTCTCGTGTTACAGGATATGTAGATTTTCATACCTTACACACCTTACATGGAAGAGCTCTTCCTACTGCAGTAGGAGTGAAAATGTCTCATCCAGATAAACATGTGTTTGTCTTTGGCGGGGATGGTGATATAGCTCATATTGGCGGTAATCACTTTTTACATGCTTGTAGAAGAAATATAGATATTACAGTGGTTTTTATTGATAACTGGAATTATGGTATGACCGGTGGTCAGCATTCCTGCACTACACCTTTACATGTAAAGGAATCTACTGCTCCCAGAGGTAGTTACGAACCACCAATAGATGCGGCTTCAGCAGCAATTGGGGCGGGAGCGACATTCGTTGCCAGAGGTTTTGCAGGGGATGAGTTGCGTATGAAGAGATACATTAAAGAAGGCTTGGCGCATCGCGGTTTCAGTATTATTGATATTCTTTGTCCTTGTCCTATTAACTTCGGAAGAAGAAACAAATTCGGCGATCCTGTAAAACTAATGAACTACATGAAGAGTCTGTGTATTCCTAAAGAAAAAGCGGAAAAGATGAGTCCAGAGGAATTGGAGGGTAAACATATAACAGGTGTTATTCATAAAGATGAGAAAAAGACGGAGTTGACAGATTCCTATTATGGTTGGTTGGTAAAGACAGCTCAAGCTAGTGACGAATATTGGGCAAAATATACAACAGGAAGACTGAAAGAAGAGGACAAATATACTATAACAAGAGAGGAATTAAAAGGACTTTATCCTTATGATTTAGAAATTCCACTGAAAAAATGGAAAAAATTATAATAAAAAAGAGGTAAAAAATGGGATATCGTTATGAGTTGAGATTTGGAGGAGTGGGAGGACAGGGCTCGCTAACAGCAGGAACTATTATAGCTCATGCCGCTGTTTTCCATACAGATTATTATGCTACACAAGTGCCCACCTATACTTCCCAGGTGCGTGGAGGAAAAGCAAAAGCAGATATAATCATCTGTGATGAACCCATTACATTTTCAGAAACCACAAAGGTGGATTTTTTTATGACTACCCATCAATCGGTTTACGATGCTTATAAAGCAGATTTAAAAGAGGGTGCAATAATACTTTCCGATCCTGCCTTAGTGAAAAACATACCTGACGAAGACAGAAAGAAATACAAGATTTATGAATATCCTCTGATATATACAGCAAAACATGAGATAGGCAATGTAGTTACGATGAATGTACTGGCTGTAGGGGTATGTGTTGGATTAACCCATGTTTTGGATAAAGAGGCGGTAAGAGAAGCGATAAAAGATACTGTTCCCCCAGCATTTTTAGATATGAATATGAAGGCTTATGACTTAGGTCTGGAGGTTGGCGAGAAATTCAAAAAGGAAGGACCAACAAAGAAAACATAAATGATGTATTAGTTTGATGAGCGGCTTATGAGCCGTTTTGGTGACTCATAAGCCGCTTTTTGTTTTAAATATGGAACCAGAGATTTGGTTTACAGAAAAACACACAGATTTTACAGGGATTACTTTTAAAGTAAATACCGTTTTATATACTGGAAAGAGTAGGTTTCAGCGGATAGATGTTTTAGATACGCCAGAGTATGGGCGTGTACTTTTACTGGACGGTTTGATAATGTTTACAGAAAGAGACGAGTTTGTCTATCATGAAATGATTGCTCATGTGCCACTATTCTCTCATCCTCATCCGGAAGATGTTTTACTCATAGGAGGAGGTGATGGAGGAGTAATTAGAGAACTCGTTAAACATGCCTGCCTTAAACGGATAGATCAAGTAGAATTGGATAAAGAGGTTATTCGTATAGCAAAAGAGTTTTTCCCTGCGCTGTCCAGTGGTTATAAAGATAACAGAGTGAATGTAAAAATAGGCGATGGAAGTGAATTTGTAAAAAAAACAAATCAAAGATATGATGTTGTGATTGTGGATTCTACAGATCCTGTAGGTCCTGCAGAATGTTTGTTTGAAGAAGATTTTTATGGAGGTATTTACAATATATTAAAAGAGGATGGATTTGTTTCTACCCAATCTGAATCGCCATTTTTTGATATGAACTGGACCTCTACTGCTGTAGAAAACCTGAAAAAGGTATTTCCTATTGTAAAAACCTATCTATGCTTTGTTCCCACTTATCCCAGTGGTATGTGGAGTTTTACCATTGCTTCTAAAATATATGACCCTGAAGATAACAGAAATGAAAGATTCAAACAAATGGGACTTGATTTAAAGTATTACAATAAAGAAATTCATAAAGCCTGTTTTGCTCTTCCTAATTTTGTTCGTTCTAAGCTTTAATATAATCTATCAATCTTTTTATACGGGGTAAAGACATATCTTTACCCAATATCTCCAGCATCTCAAGCACGCCGGGACTTATTGTCTTTCCGGTTAGAGCGATTCTTACGGGTTGAGCAATTTTTATGAGTTTTAAATCATACTTTTTTGTAATTTCATCAAATACATCTTTTATGCCTTCAATATTAAAATTTTCTAAATCTTTGAGGTCTTGGTACAATTCTTGCAAAATATTTAGAATTTCTCTTTTGCAATATTTTCTAACACCTTTTTCTTCATAATCCTGCGGTGGCTTAAAATAAAACAACATATCATGCGCCAGCGTTTTTAAGGTTTGAGTTCTTATACGCACCGTATCCATCGCCTTTTTTACATATACTTCACTGAATTCTTGTTTAATGTTTTCTTTTAAAAATAATCTTTCTATAAAGGGTTTACTGTAGGCATATATTTCTTCTGAAGGTAATGTCCTCAAATAATATTCATTTAACCACAGAAGTTTTCCTGGATTGAATATGGCAGAAGATAGATGTAGATGTTTAATATCAAAATATTTTACAAGTTCTTTTAAGGAAAATATTTCTTTGTCTCCATATGACCATCCAAGGCGTGATAGATAGTTTATCAATGCCTCTTTCACATATCCTTCGTCCCTGTATTCTAAAACAGACTTTGCTCCGTGTCTTTTGGAAAGCCTGGTTTTATCTTCTCCCATAATAAGCGGTATATGTATAAATTGAGGTACTTTAAGATTGAGTAATCTATACAGAACAATTTGCCTGGCTGTGTTGGTTAAATGATCATCTCCTCTTATAACATGTGTTATTCCCATCTCAGAGTCATCTATTACATTGGCAAAGTTATACATGGAAGAACCATCCGATTTCATGATGATAAAATCATCAAATTCAGAATATCTAAAGCTAATTTCACCTCTCAATAAATCTTCAAACACTATATCTTCTTGAGGCAACTTTATCCTTATTACAAAAGGTTTGTCTAAAATTTGTTTTATATTTCTGCAATGACCGTCATAATGTGGCCTTTCTCCCTTCTTTTTTTGTTCTTCTTTCATCTTATTTAATCTTTCTTTGGTGCAATAACACCTATAAGCTTTATCTTGTTTCAATAATTTTTCCGCATAACTTTTATATATATTTAATCTCTGTGATTGAAAAACAGGCATCTCATCAGGTTCTAGTCCTGCCCATTTTAAGGATTCTATGATATCTTCTGTAAATTCTTTTTTCGAGCGAATTCTATCTGTGTCCTCTATTCTCAAAAGAAAGCTTCCCTCTTCGTGTTTGGCAAGCAGAAAATTAAACAAAGCTGTGCGTAGACTTCCAATATGTAAATTACCAGTGGGGCTGGGGGCGAATCTTGTTTTAATCACTTTTTTTCTCCTCTTTGGGATAGATAATTACCCTTACCTTTTTCTTTCCGCCTTCCACTATGGTGTAATCCTTGTTCAAAAAAATGATAATTTTTTCACCATGCAGCTCTCGCAAATCAGGACCTTTTTGTTTGGCAGAAGCATTTCCTTCTAAAATGATTTTTTGTTCTTCGTCAATATAAGTAGCCGTATCACCTTTTGCCACCTCACCGGGTTTTCTTATAACAACATCACCTGTACATACAATTTTTTCTATATCTTCTGTTTTTTTGCTTTTGTAAACATCCATCTTATCCGCATTGATTGTTAATTCTCCTCTTATAACCGTTACATCACCCGTGAAGATATATTTCCCTTCGTTGCTATAAGCGATAAGTTTGTTAGATGTAATGTGAATGGGTATTTTATTCGTTTCAAGCTTTTCCTTTAGATTTTCAGCACCTGCTACTGACAAAAATAACAATATGAAAATGACGATAAGCTTAAATTTCATTTTCTATCCTTTTCAAAAGATTTATTGCTTTTTTCATTGCTTTTGCCCGATGGCTGATTTCTTCTTTAATCTTAGGTATTTCGGCAAATGTTTTGTTCCAGCCCTCTGGCATAAATATAGGATCATATCCAAATCCTCCGTTCCCTCTTTCTTTAAATGCAATGTATCCATCACATATCTCTTCTATGCTGTAAATTTTCCCCTTTTTAGTAACAATAGCAACACAACACACAAAATGCGCTTTCCTTTCGTTTAGATTTTTCAAATACTCCATTTCTTTCAGAAGTGTTTCTCTATTTTTCTTATCATTACCTGCATATCTCGATGAAAGGATGCCCGGTCTTCCATTCAAGGCGTCTACCATTAACCCCGAATCATCCGAAAGTACTGTCATATTGTATTTATCCGCATAAAACTTTGCCTTGAATATTGCGTTCTCGCAAAATGTTTTACCATTTTCCTCTACCTCATAAGGCAAAGATGATGCATCTATTGTTTGCCATCCAAATCGAGAGAGCACGGCCTTTAACTCTTCTATTTTATGCCTGTTTTTTGTAGCCAAAAATATCTTTTTATTTTTCAAATGCTTTTTTCCAGTCATCCAGGAATCTTTCAATGCCAATGTCTGTTAAAGGATGATGAAAGATTTTCTCTAAAACCGCAGGAGGAATAGTAGCGATATCTGCTCCTAATTCTGCCGCCTCTACTATGTGTCGTGGATGCCTAATGCTGGCAACGATAATTTCTGTTTGAAAACCATAGTTGTCAAAAATTGTCCTTATTGAGCTTACAACATCCATTCCAATATGACTGATATCATCCAGTCTTCCTATAAATGGACTCACGAACTTGGCACCAACCTTTGCTGCAAGCAAGGCCTGCGAAGGCGAAAAAACCAAAGTTACATTTATATTTATTCCCTTCTGAGAAAGTATATAAGTGGCTTTTATTCCTTCTTTGGTCATGGGTATCTTTATCGCTATATTAGGAGCGATATTCGCCAGTTTTTTTGCCTCTTCTATCATTCCTTCCGTATTCAAAGAGAGCACCTCTGCACTAATCGGACCTTTTACAATAGAAGATATTTCTTTGATTACTTCTTCAAAATTCTTTCCTTCTTTGGCTACCAATGAAGGATTTGTAGTCACTCCATCTACAATTCCCAACTCCGCATATTCCCTTATTTTCTCTATGTTTGCCGTATCTATGAAGAATTTCATTTCTTTTCCTCCTTGCGCTTTTGTTTATACTCCCTTTCACATTTCTTTGAACAGAAATAGATGGTTTCATTAGAACGATATCTCTTTATAGCTCGAGACCCAGAAATATAGGTTTTACAGTTGGCACATTGCACCAACTTCTCCACATGATTCCCTTTTTTAGGAGTAAATCTTAACTGTTTTGACACTATTATAAGTAGAACCATCAAAAACAGAACAAACAAAATTTTTGCTATCATTGTATTTTTTTTAATAAGATCTTTTTTATTTTCCGTCCGTCTGTATCTAAGACAGTAAAATTGCATCTGTCTGCAGACAGTATTTCACCTTTTCGGGGAATATAACCCAGCCTTTTTATTACAAAGCCTCCTATGGTTTCATAATCTTCTTCTTTTTTTATATTTAGTTTTAAATCCTCGTTAATTCTATCTATTTCTGCATCTGCGTCAATTATATACTTATCTTTTCCCTGGATGTGGAAGTACAAATTCGATTTATCGTATTCATCTTCAATTTCACCCATAATCTCTTCCACGCAGTCTTCAACAGTAGCCATGCCTATTATTCCTCCATATTCATCTACAATCACCGACATAAAAATACCATCTTTTTTCATCTTATAAAACAAATCATCTACCCGCATATATTCGGAGAAGAACTGAGCAGGTTGAACGAACTTCTTGATCTTTTCTTTTTCATCTACTGCATGGATTAGATCATAAATATTCACTATACCTACAATATTGTCTATTCTTTCTCTATATACAGGAAAACGAGTAAATCCTGTTTCTTTCACCAGTTCTATCATCTCTTCAATAGTTGAGGTTTCCTTTGCCAGCTTTACCTTAACCAAAGGCACCATTATTTCTCTGGTATATTCTTCCCCAAATTCGAATATATGCTTTAAAAATTTGTGTTCTTCAAGGCTTATTTCATCTTTGATATATTTACTGTTCAACAATGTTTTGAAATCTCTTCGAGATACTTTGTGCCTCTTGAAAAACCTTGCCGGTATAAGTTTCAAAAGTGTATTGGCAATTACAGATACACAGAAGATGAGCGGCGAAAGGATTTTTCCCGCAATATGCAAAAAATATACACTCTTCACAGACAAAGAAACGGGAAATTTTCTAAATAAACTCTTGGGTATCAATTCCCCACACAGCAAAATAATAGGGGAAATGATGAGTATAGAATACAATCCCTGTCCCTCACCTAAATATTTTGTCATGAGGTATGTGGCTATACTGGTTGAAGTAACAACGCTAAGGTCTGTTATAGAAAGGGTAGTGGAAAGGAGTTTAGCGGGGTTTTTAAGGTAGTTTTTTATAAGCTGAGTACCCTTGACCCCTTTCCGAGAAAGGATATTTAACTTTAATGAATTGGCAGAAATAATACCTATTTCTGTTCCAGATGAAATAGCTTCTATAAAAACACAGCAAATGATGATAAGAATTAAAATGACATCCACAATTTAAAAATAGCAATTTTAAAACAGGAAGTCAAAGATTTATTACGCATAGCAGGGTTAATACCCCGCACACCGATGCGGGGGCGGAATGACATTCGGTGATACCCCGCTGCTTGCGGCGGGGTTTTTTATTTCAATTCCTGTGCCCTGAATATACAACCTACCTACCTGCCTGTTGCCTTTATTATAATATTGTAATATAATCTACTATGAAAATAATTGAGAGTAAACTGATTTTAAAGAGGTTTATTTATGGGAGAAATTGGTTTCGAAGAGGCACTGAAGAGGTTGGAAGAAATAGCGGGAATATTAGAAAAAGGAGACACATCTTTAGACGAAACCTTAAGCTTGTTTGAAGAAGGAATGAAGCTCTCTGCTTTTTGTCAAAAAAAACTTACAGAAGTGGAAAACAAGATAAAACTCATCGTTCAAAAGGAAGGAAAAATTAATCTTGAAGAATTTAAACCTTGATTTTCTCAGTAAATACAAGAATAAGGCAAACAAATATTTAGAAGAAATCTTTCGGGAAAATGTTTTTTATCCTCCTCTATTTAATGAAGCAATGAAATATACAGTTTTTACGGAGGGGAAAAAAATAAGAGCAGCCCTTATCCTCTCTACGGTGAAACTTTTTTCCAATTATGAAATTGGATTACCTTTTGCTGCATCTATAGAACTAATCCATGCTTACTCTCTCATTCATGATGACCTACCATCCATGGACAACGATGATTATAGACGAGGGAAACCATCCAACCACAAGGTGTTTGGAGAAGAATTAGCCATTTTAGCTGGCGACGGATTAGGCACTTTTGCTTATGAAATAATAGTTGATAAAGGCTTACGAGTTACAAGTAAAGAGAATGTACTGAAGATAATAAGGGAAATAAGTCATGCTTCAGGTCCATGGGGAATGGTAGGCGGACAGGCAGCAGATATCCTTGTTGCTAAAAAGAAGATAAAAATGGAAGATGAAAAAGAGATGGTCAATTTTATCCATACCCACAAGACACAAAAACTTATTGCTATATGCCCAACAATTGGCGGAATATTAGGTAATTGCAATAGCGATGAGCTTCATAAACTCAAGACTTACGGAGAAAAAATTGGCCTTGCCTTTCAAATCATGGATGATGTATTAGATGTAGGAGAAGAAGAAAATACTTTGACTTACCCTAAAGTCTACGGTATAGAGAATTCGAAGCAAATTGCTAAAAAACTGGTGGAAGAAGGACAAGAACAGCTGACAATATGGGGGGAAAAAGCAAGTGAGCTTTTAGATATAGCTGATTTGATCGTAGAAAGGAGTAGCTAATGATAAAAATCAAAGATTTTTACCGTAAAAATTCTGAAGGAGAATTTTTATGAAAAGAGAGGCGAGAATTTCCAGAAAAACAGAGGAAACGGAAGTGGAGATAAACCTATGTATAGATGGAAGAGGAAAGGCAGAGATTTCTACACCTGTAGGTTTTTTTAATCATATGTTGGAAACCGTAGCCAAACATAGCAACTTTGATATAGAAGTTCAGGCAAAAGGTGATGTAGAAGTAGATTTTCACCACATTGTAGAGGATATAGGTATCGTTTTTGGGGAAACTTTTTTAAAAGCATTAGGTGAAAAGAGAGGGATAAAGAGGTTTGCATCTTCTGTCGTTCCTATGGATGATGCATTGACACTATGCAGTATAGATATCGGAGGAAGACCGTACTTTTATTATAATTTGAGTGTAAGCGGAAAATTAGGGAATATGGATATAGAAGTAATAGAGGAATTTTTTCGTGCTTTTTCATACAACGCATTGATTAATCTTTATATAGATGGTTTACATGGAAAGAATGCTCATCATATCATTGAATCTGTATTTAAAGCATTTTCCTTAACTTTAAAGCAAGCGGTAAGAATAGAGGGTGACACTATTCCCTCCACAAAGGGCGTGCTCTGAAAATAAAGGTAGCCTTCACGACTTTAGGATGTAAGGTAAACCAGTATGAAACAATGTGTATGAGGAGCAGATGTGAGGAAAGAGGTCTTCATTCTACCTCATTTAAGGAAAAGGCAGATGTGTATGTGATCAATGGCTGCTGTGTAACCTCACGAGCGGCTTATGAGACAAGACTATTTGCCAAAAAAGCATTCCAAAATAACAAACAGGCAAAGGTTATAGTTTGTGGTTGTCCTTGTTATATGCAAACAGAAAGAGAGATGTTAGAAAAAATAGGTGTCCATTTTATTTTAGGGCATTCTTACAAACATGAAATGCCAGATTTTATCTTAAGGGCTTTAAACGGTGAAAGTGGTATATTTGCCGATGATTATTCTAAGTCTTATGTGGATGAATCTGTCCTCTGTCGATTCGGCAATAGAGCCCGTGCATTTTGCAAAGTAGAAGAGGGCTGCAATTTCCACTGTACATTCTGCATTCTTCCCACGGTAAGAGGAAAAGAAAGAAGCAAAAGTATAGAAAATGTCCTAAAAGAAATCAACTGTTTAATAAAATCGGGTCATAAAGAAATTGTACTTACGGGCACAAATATCGGCAGCTACCGTTTTGGTTTTAAAAAACTCCTCCAGCTTATCGAGCAAATGGATGGTGAGTTTAGAATTCGCATAAGTTCTATTGAGCCGGTATATATGAATGATTCGTTAATAGATGTTTTAAAACAAAGTAAAAAGGTGGTTAAACATCTGCATATTCCTTTACAGAGCGGTAGTAATAAAATCTTGAAATTTATGAATAGACCCTATGAAAAAGAAGATTATTGCAATATTGTTTGGAAATTGAGTAAATTGGGATTTGTATTGGGCACAGATATTATCGTAGGATTTCCTACGGAAACAGATGAAGACTTTGAGGAAACAAGAGCATTTATTAAAAGTTTACCTCTTCAATATGCGCATGTTTTTGTTTATTCAAAAAGGGAGAAAACACCAGCAGCATCAATCAAAGGAGAGATAAATGGAAAGATAGCGAAGAACAGAAGCAAGATCATACGAAGGATAATTGCTTTAAAAAATTACGCATTCCGAAAGAGCCTGGAGGGAAAAAAAGTAGAGATAATTACAGAACCCACAGAGGTTGTAATAGACGGAAAAGCTTATAGAAAAGGTGTTTCTAAAGAATATGTAGTTGTTCTTATTCCTTCATCTGTTCCTCCCCATGAAAGATTATGGGCAAGAATTGTTCATGTAAACAGAAATTTTACATTTGCAGAATTATGAGGAAAAAGCGTAAGCCCTTTGATGATAAACGAGACAAAATTGTGTTTCTTGGTACCGGTGGAGGAAGAATTGTTGTCTTTTCACAGGTGAGAGCCTCAGGCGGCCTATGGTTTCAATTGGATGGCAAGATATTCGTTATTGACCCCGGACCGGGAGCTTTGGTAAAAGCAGCGAATATGGGTATAAGCATAAGAAAATTAAAGGCTATTTTCATTTCACACAGACACCTGGACCACTGTGCGGATATAAATAGTATCATTGTAGCGATGACAGAAGGAGCCAGAAGAAAGAAAGGTATAGTTTTCGCACCTCCGGATGCTATAGATGAAGACTCTGTAATCTTAGAATACTGCAAAAATACTGTAGAAAACATAATAAGGTTAAAACAAGGAGGAAAATACAAAATAGATGACATTTCTCTATATACTCCTCTTAAATTTATTCATCCTCCCCAGACATTTGGTGTTATAATAGAAAGCGAAAGATATACCATATCCTATATTACAGATACATTATGGTTTGACGAATTACCCCAGATCTTTCAGGGTGATGTGGTCATTATGAATACTGTTTTTAAAGAGCCAAGACAGGGCTTTTATCATCTATGCATTCATGATGTGGAGAAATATCTCTCTGTATATAAACCGAAAATATTGATTCTCAATCACTTTGGCATGACACTTTTACGAGCAAAACCATGGGAGTGGGCGGAGAGAATTTCAAAACAATTTAATACAAAAGTTTTAGCAGCATGGGATAATATGGTTTTTGATTTAGATAAAGAAGTGGGACAATGAAAATAGGAATTCTGATAAACCCAAAAGCTCGTAGATTTAATCCAAAACAGGTTCACGCTATTGCTTCTTACTTTAGAAGGAAGGGACATCATATAAGAGTTGCATTTATCAAAAAAAGGGGTGATGCAGAGATATTGGCACGCTCTTTAGCAAGAGATGGTTTTGATGTTGTGGCTGCTCATGGTGGTGATGGAATAGTCACTGATGTAGCGGAAGGATTAATTCACACCAACACTGCACTGGCAGTTTTACCCGCAGGAACAACGGATGTCTTCGCACAAGAGATGGGAATACCCAGAAATGCTTTAAAGGCAAGCCTGTTGATAGAAAAAGGTTTAAAAAAGAAAATATACACGGGAGTAATAAATGGAAACAGGCATTTTTTGGTTATGTGCGGCGTAGGTTTTGATGCTATGACTATAAAAACTGTAAGCAATAAGTTTAAAAAATGGTGGGGGAAACTCTCTTACATCTCTTCAGGACTATTTCATATGCTCAAATACCGTGGAAAACAAATAGATGTAAAAATAGACGGAGAAAAAGAAAGGTGTTTTACGCTTATAATAGGAAATGCAAGAAGGTATGGGGGCGGCTTTAGTGTTACACCCAACGCCAGTGTTCTTAAAGAAAAACTTGATGTGTGTATGTTTTGTGGAAAGGGAATGGGCCGTGAAGTTCTATTTCATGCTTTGCTTATAGTGTTAGGCTTTCACTTAAAGTTAAAATCCGTAAAACATCAAAGTTTTGAAAAGATGGAAATCTTTACACCTGGTATATCAGTTCATATAGATGGAGATTTCTTTGGTTTCACGCCCTTAACCATAGAAATAGAAAAGGATTTATTATCCGTTATCGTCCCTCAATAATTCATCGGCATCAGTTTCTCCAAGTTTGAATGGATTTTTAACCACGATCAAAATTTCCTTTTTAGTTTCAAACGCCATAAGATGCAGCATACTCTGTATAAAGAGATAACCACGAGTATTACCCGAGTTATCCTTTATTACATAAATAGAAGAGGGTTTGTCCACAGTTTTTATGAATTTTGCCGGTTCATCCGTAATAATCTTTGTTCTTTCAGCCCTTGCCATATAGAATGAAAGTGTATAGTCATCATCTATCTTATCCAATAAAATGGCATTGTTTTCCCCCATTCCCCACATTTCCAATTCGGGGTCTGAGAGTATAGAAATTCTATATTTATCCTTTTGAATTTGAGAGAAGTTTATTTCTTGCAAAGTAACATATTTATACCTGCAGCTTACTATACCAACAGACACTATCAACATTAGAGATATAATTATAATTTTTCTAAAAAGTAGCATCTATCTTTTCCCATATTCTGTCTATAATTTCCTTTATGGAGGGACAAACATCGTATGCAATTTTTTTGTTCATTAAAGCCTCATCTATACATTTTGTAAATGGAATCTCTGCTAATACCTCTATTTTGTTTTGTTTGCACCAACTTTTTATCTTTTCGCTTGTTTCCTTATTTATATCACATTTATTGATGATAACGCTTGTCTTCGTGCCAAAGTTGTCGGATAGTTGACAAACCCTTTTCAAGTCGTGAACACCCGATATTGTAGGTTCAGTTACAACTATTGCTATCTGCGCTCCAGAAAGAGCAGAAATGACCGGACAGCCGATGCCTGGAGGACCATCCACTAATATATATGGTATATTTTCCTCTTCAGCAATAGCATGTGTTTTTTTCTTTATCTTCGCTACCAGATTTCCGGAGTTCTCAGCACCAGGATTAAGTCTTGCATGAACCATCTTTCCATGTTTCGTATTGGAAACAAACCATTCACCTATAATTTCATCTACAATAGTAATCGCTTTTTCTGGACATACTAAGGTGCACAAAGTGCATCCTTCACATTTCATAGGATTAATAAAATACTTATCTTCTCTTTTATAAATAGCATCAAATCGGCAATATTTTTCACATAATCCACAACCTGTACATTTTTCTTCATCTATAATTGCTGACTGTGCACCTATGAATTCTTCCTGCTGTAAAATCCTGGGACTTAAAAGTATAAACATATCCGCCGCATCTACATCTGCATCCACAATAATTTTGCTTGGTATTGCGCATGACAAACAACTAGCAATAGTTGTTTTTCCTGTGCCCCCTTTTCCACTGATAATTACAATTTCTTTCATATCCCCAATCTCTTCTTTAAGGATAGAAACAATCCCTCTCCTTCTTTGTCTTCAATTAATACCTTGCCCTGCGAATAGAGATAAGCAAATTGTCTCTTAAAGGGAATTTTTAGAAGAATAGGTAAGGAAGAAAATTCCTGAACTGTTTCTCCTCTATCTTTGTTTATTATTATTCCAAAATCCTTTTTTAGGTGCTTTACTACCTCTATTGCCAGTTTTAGATCGTTTATGCCAAATGGGGTGGGTTCTGTAACCAAAACCACAAAGTCTGCCATCTCTATTGATTCCACCATGGGACAACCTGTTCCCGGCGGTGCATCCACAATAGCAATCTTATCTTTTTTGATAAGTTTTTTTATCTGTTTAATGATGGGAGTAGGGGAGGGCTCACCAATATTCATTATGCCATCTATAAAATCTATTTCATTTCCTTTAAAAGATGCTTTTCCTTTTCTTATAATACCCTTTTTCTTAAAAACCTCTCTTAACGCTCCTTCTACAGGACATACATAACTGCATGTTCCACAATTGTGACACAACTGCGGGAAATACAGCACTTTTTTTTGTTCTTTTAATATTGTTAGAGCATGAAAAGCACAGTGTCTCGCACATAAGCCACAAAATGTGCATATATTTTCATTTATTAAGGGAACAGGGAATAAACATTCTTTTGTTTCTTCTATCTCTGGGTGAAGAAATAAGTGTCCGTTTGGTTCCTCTACATCTGTATCTACATATACAGAATGTGGTATAAGAAGAGAAAGAGAAGAGGCAACAGTTGTTTTTCCTGTGCCCCCTTTTCCACTGGCAACAGTTATGATCATTTAAACTGAGACAGGGCTTCTTTAACGTTTCCGGAAATCTTTTTAATCTCTATCTTTGCTTCAGTTAATGCCATTTTTGCATTTGGTCCCATATCATTGGCAACGACGATTTTTATCCCTTCATTTATTATATATTGAGCAACCATTGTGCCTACTGCTCTTGCACTATCCTTGTAGGTATTTTCCTTTATTTCCGTTGTTTTTTTCTCCGTGTCATAGATAATAAAATATGGTGCACGGGCAAAACGCAAATCTACCTCTCCGTTTAGATCGTTTTTCGTTGTTGGTATAAGAATTTTCATAAAAAAACCTCCTTTAGAGGGTTTTTTACGGCAAATCGCAGAATTGTCATAAAAATTCTCCTCCAAAATTTTTACGGTAAAAATCTTTGATTTTTATCATAAGAACCTCCTAAGATCTTCCCTGCTGCATTATAGTTATTATTTCTGTCTACTACAAGTATTGCTTTTACTTTTAATTTTTACTACAATTCCTGTTATGAAATATGCTCTAATGATTTTAGCAATATTGCTTGTAACTGCGGGGCTTTCTTCTTGCGGTCACAAGGCTCCTCCTAAACCACCATCATCTTGCTACTTTATTATAAAATGAAAGATTTTGTGGTTATAGGCAGTGGTGTAGCAGGATTGCGCGCCGCTATTGAAATAGCCTTAGAAGGAAAGGAAGTAGATATCTATACGAAAGAAAGTATAGATATGTCCAACACTGACAAAGCACAGGGCGGTATCGCCGTTGTCTTAAGAGAAAATGACAGTAAAGAGTCTCATTTTCAAGATACAATAAAGGCTGGTGCAGGATTATGCAATGAAGAAGCGGTGCGTATCCTGGTAGATGAAGGACCGGAAAGAGTAAGAGGGCTTATAGACTGGGGAGCAAAATTTGATAGAAGGCCGGATGGTTCGTTAGATTTTACTCGTGAAGCTGCTCATTCCATCAATAGGATTGTGCATGCCTTAGGAGATGCGACAGGACACGAAGTAGAAAGAACACTCATTGAAATGGTTAAAGAACTACCGATTAAAATACATGGTTATTGCAGCTTAGCAAGTATTTTATGTGAAAAAAATACAGCAGTAGGCATAAGAATATTAAAAGATAATAAATTTGAGGATATACCTGCCCGTAGAATAATTGTTGCTACTGGCGGTTATGGAGCAGTATATAAACACACCACAAATCCTGATGTGACTACAGGAGATGGTATTGGAGCAGCGTTTCTTGCAGGCGCTATTGTGGAGGATATGGAATTTGTTCAGTTCCATCCCACCTGTTTACACATAAAAGGCGTGCCTGCATTTTTGCTCTCTGAGTCGATGAGAGGGGAGGGGGGGATACTCATAAATGATTCAGGAGAACCATTTATGTATAGGTATCATGAACTTAAAGAACTCGCTCCTCGAGACATTGTTGCCCGCTCAATTATTTTTGAAATGCAAAGAAGGAGCACAAAACATGTATATCTTGATATGAGGCATCTGTATAAAGATTTTGTAAAGAAACGTTTTCCCACCATTTATGAAACCTGTCTAAATTATGGAATAGACATAACTAAAAAACCTGTTCCCGTTGCTCCTGCCGCTCATTATACCATGGGAGGTATAAAAACAGATATGGAAGGAAAAACAAACATCAATGGTCTTTTTGCATGTGGTGAGGCAGCCTGCACCGGGGTGCATGGAGCAAATAGGTTAGCTTCCAATTCTATTTTAGAAGGATTGGTTTTTGGAAGAAGGGCGGGTTTAGCCGCCATTTCTTATAAAGATAAGTTTATTTCCAATATTCAATATCCTTTACCTGAAGGAAATACACTACAAAATATAGAACAAACAACCCATGAATTTCAACTTGCAATAGATGAAAAAATGGGTCCCATAAGAACCATGAAAGGACTGGAAGAATTTTTGGAGTATGCAAAAAACTTATGGAAAGATGTAAAAGATATAAGAAATTCACGTCAAAGCATAGAATTAAGGAACATGGTTCTTATCGGGCTACTTATTGCCACATCGGCATTAAAGAGAAAAAGTAGTGTGGGAGCGCACTATTGTATAGACACACCTCACCTTAATGACAAAAAACACATCTCACTTTCTTATGAACAACTAAAAGAATTTATCGGCGAAAATTAATCTTAAATAACTTTAGAATATAAACACTTGCCAATGGTCAAACCATATTATAATTTAATGCAATGAATGGTTATACTAATGTTGCCATTATTGTAATATTGAGTTTTTTACTTCCTATCATTTCTGCAAAGCTGTTCAAATGTCTTATTCCTGCTGTAGCGATAGAGATTATTGCAGGACTCATTATAGGAAAGAGTGGTTTTGGACTGATTGAGGAAGACAGGATAGTGAGTTTCCTTTCTATGTTTGGTCTTGTTTATCTTATGTTCCTTAGCGGCTTGGAAATAGATATAAAAGCGATGGGGAGTATAAGAAGAAAAAATTTCATCTATTCACCGCTCGTTTTGGCAATTTTAACCTTTTTTCTCACCCTCCTTGTAGCCTATCCCCTTTCTATAGTTTTTATAAATCTATTTTCTTGTGCCAAAAGTCCTTTTTACCTGGCATTGATTTTATCTACCTCTTCCGTTGCCATCGTATATCCTTTGCTTAAATCACGGCCGGACATCAAGGGGATTTATAAACAAACAATCTTGATTTGTGCTATTGTTGCTGATTTTTCTACTCTTTTCCTTGTTACACTATTTGCGCTTTTTAAGGAGGGAAAAACGGGCATTGTCAGCTTTGTTGTAATCTTTCTTCTATTCGTAATAGCAATATTGGCAAGTAAAATAATAACCAGTTTTTCCAAACATAGATGGACAATGGAAATCTTTTCTATTTTAAAATATCGTCCCACGGTGCAGATAGGCGTAAGGGCGGCACTTGCATTGCTTTTTATCTTTCTTTTTTTAGCAGAGCTGTTTGGTATAGAAGCCATTTTGGGTGCGTTTTTAGCAGGAGCAACTGTTTCAGAACTCTCTAAAAAAGAAGCAGATATTATGCGCATGAAATTAGATGCCTTTGGATATGGTTTTTTTATCCCACTTTTCTTCATTTATCAAGGAGCAACTTTAACGGTGCACACTGCTTCATTGGATAAGGATATTTTGTTGATAATGAGTATTCTTTTCGGTGGTTTTTTGATCAAACTCATAGCAACCTCGCCGCTGCTTATACGATTTTCTTTCAAAGAAACACTATCCGCAGGTTTGCTTTTAAGCAGCAGGCTGTGCTTGATTATTGCCGTTTCTATTATTGGATTGAATTTGGGTATAATTGATGAAAGCATGCACTCAGCAATAATTATTTTTGCCGTTCTATCATGTATTTTTTCTCCTTCTTTATTCAATATTCTTCAAAAGAAAAAATTTGTGCCTCATCTTGCAAGAATAATTATAGCAGGAGGGGGTATTGTTGGGAACGATGTTGCGAAAAGATTTAAAAAGATGCAAAAAGAAGTAATTATCATTGAAAAGGATAGAGAAAGATGTAAGGAATTAGATGAGGCAACAGTAGGCAAGGTATATTGTGGTGATGTTAAAGATGAAGCTTTAATGAAGAGAATAAGCCCTCGAAGCGATGATGTATTGCTTCTTTTAACGAATGATGATCAAGTAAATCTGGATATTGCCTTAATGCTGAGGGAAAAATACAATGTGCATAAAATATTTGCCAGAGATAATAATCCAAAAAACAGAAATAAATTCGAGGAAAAGAATATTACTCCCCTCATATATACAGAACAGCTGTTAAGAAGCATAGAAAAAGCTGTTAGTTATCCCTCTGTATTGGGACCTCTTGCCGAGGGAGAAAATATCATTCAAGAAAAGACTATAAATAAACTTGACAATAAATCAATTGAAGAATCACACCTCTCTGAAGTAATGAAAATCATCTTAATAAAAAGGGGAGAGCAATGGCTTTATCCTCATGAAAAGATGATATTGAAGAAAGGGGATATTGTGATATTTGTCGCTGATGAAAAAGATGAAAAAGCTTTACAAAGGACGGATATCTGAATCATGATTATTTGCTATTGTTAGTAATAAATAAAAACACTTGACTTAGATACAAAATACTGTATAAATTTTAGATGTGGAGCAGCTGGTAAATGTTAAAGAAGATGGTTGTTTCAACCGACAAGTCTTCTTGAAAAGTTTTTTAATGAGGTTTTCTTTTTTATGATAGTGTTTTCATTGAAGGGATTAGAGTTGCTATCTTGCTTTTCCCATGTGTCTCTCTAAAGAAACCATTATTAGAAAGAGAGAAGCAAAAAAAGGAGGAAAAGATGCAAGGCAGTAAGCTCTATGTAGGAAATCTTACTTATTCCGTAGATAATGAGCAGTTAAAAGAATTATTCGCCTCTCATGGCGAAGTTAAACAGGTTAATGTAATTGAAGGTAAAGGTTTTGGTTTCGTTGAAATGTCGAGTCCAGAGGAAGCCGAAAAAGCAAAAGAAGCACTAAATGGTACTGAGTTTAGTGGGCGCACCTTAAGGATTGATGAAGCTCGCCCACCAAGGGAAAGATCTAGCAGAGGAAGTTATCAGAGATACTAAAATAACAAAAGTTCAGGTTTGCTGGTAGTTTAATATACCAGCTGCTCCACTCAGCAATTTATAAATGGACGATAAGTTAAATGTGGTAACAGGAGCGTTCAGTTATACTGGAAAATATATTACAGAATTGTTACTTTCAACAGGAGAAAGGATTCAAACCTTAACTGGACATCCACATCGCAACCCATTCGAAAAAAGGATAATAGTTTTTCCTTACAACTTTGATAATTTAGATAAATTAAAGAAAACATTAGAAGGAGTAAATACCTTATATAATACCTATTGGATTCATTTTTCATACCATAAAAGCAGCATTGATAAAGCCGTTGAAAATACTAAAAAGCTTGTTTTAGCAGCAAAAGAGGCAGGCGTTAAAAGAATTGTTCATATTAGTGTTTCCAATCCCCGTGAAACATCACCACTTCCCTATTTTAGAGGAAAAGCACGAGCAGAAGAATTCATTATAAATTCAAAATTATCCTATGCGATCATTAGACCTACTATTATTTTTGGTTTGGAAAGTATTCCCATCAATAATATTGCTTATTTTCTTAGAAAATTTCCATTATTTGCCGTATTCGGTTCAGGAAAATATCTAATTCAACCTATATTTGTAGGAGATGTGGCTGAAATAGCGGTAAAGTTGGGCCACAGAGAAGAAAATATCATAGTAGATATAGCCGGTCCTGAGATTTTCACCTACAACCAATTAGTTCATCTTATTGTAGAAAAGGTTAACAGCAGAGCAAAGATTATACACCTTCCACCCGAAATCACTCTCTTTATCGGCAAAATATTGGGTTATATACTTAAAGATGTAACCATAAATAGAAATGAGATGAGAGGGTTGATGTCAAATGTCTATGTTTCTAAAAATCCTTTTATTGGAAAGACTTATATAAGCCAATGGTTAGAGAAAAATGCTAAAAAAATAGGAACAAGATATATCTCAGAATTAAACCGATATTATTTTAAAAATTTATAACCATCTGCAGCTGGTTCCAGTGAGACAAAAATCAACTAATGTTTTTATTACATATAGTAGGGTTAATGTCCCGCGGCAAGCCGCGATTTGTGTCATAAAAACCTCCAGTTTTTACGACCAAATCTTTGATTTGTGTCATAAAAATTCTAAGGGAATTCTTACAACCAAATCTGCGATTTGTGTCATAAAATTTTAATGGAGATAAAATTTTACGGCGAAAGACAAAGTCTTTGGTCGCAAAAATTCTAAGGGAAATCGGGCGACCAAATCAGGGCTATGTGTCGAATACAGCTCCAACTAAGAAGAAATATCCAGCGGCTCT